>JAUVMT010000124.1 GCA_030600085.1 Gemmatimonadales bacterium
GCCTCGCTGGGGTCGGCCGGCACGGCGATCGGGACTCCCCGCTCGCCCGTGCCCTCGGGGAGATGAAGGAGCAAGGGGCCGAGCGGTGGAGGGCCGTCGGGCTTTCGAGCCCGACCCTGGGGATCGACCGCGACCAGCTGTCCGGGAGCGATCTGCCCGGCAAGCCACGCCCCGTACCGCACCCACCTGAGCAGCGGATCCGAGTCGACGTCCGCGTCGCTGACTACGTCCGCCTGGTATCGCTCGACGGCTTCCTCGTAGACGCCCGCGTCCACTGCCTTCAGACGCCGGAGAAACTGGCGATAGACCGGCTGGACATCGCAGATGGCGTGGTGCGAGAGCGCTGCCCGATACGCTTCCGACGTCGAGTCGGTCTCGTCGCTTCCCGTCACCGCTCTATTCGCCGGCCGCCATCGAGTCGAGGAACTCCTCGTTGTTGCTCGTCCGGTTCAGGCGGTCGATGAGGAACTGCACGGCCTCGGCCGGCGGCATGTCCGAGAGGAAATTGCGGAGCAGGTACATCCGGTTGAGCTCGGTGTCCGAGAGCAGGAGCTCTTCCTTCCGGGTGCTCGAGCGGTTGAGGTCGAGGGCGGGATAGATGCGCTTGTCGGCGATCTGCCGATCCAGAATGACTTCGCTGTTGCCCGTTCCCTTGAACTCCTCGAAGATCACCTCGTCCATGCGGCTTCCCGTGTCGACGAGCGCGGTCGCGCAGATCGTGAGGCTTCCCCCCTCCTCGATGTTGCGCGCCGCTCCGAAGAACCGCTTCGGCTTATGAAGGGCGTTGGCGTCCACGCCCCCGGAGAGGATCTTGCCCGAGTGCGGCACGGTCGTGTTGTACGCTCGGGCGAGTCGAGTGATCGAGTCCAGCAGGATGACCACGTCCTGCTGGTACTCCACCAAGCGCTTCGCCTTCTCGAGCACCATCTCCGCCACCTGGGTGTGCCGGTCCGCCGGCTCGTCGAACGTGGAGGCGATGATCTCGGCCGCCACGTTCTCCTCCATGTCCGTGACCTCCTCCGGGCGCTCGTCGATGAGCAGGACGATCAGCTTGCACTCCGGATGATTGTACAGGATCGAGTTGGCGATCTTCTGGAGAAGAATGGTCTTACCTGCCTTCGGCGGAGAAACGATGAGGCTCCGCTGTCCCATTCCGATGGGCGCGATGAGATCGAGGATGCGCATCGAGATGTCGCCGTCGCCGTGCTCCAGGTTCAGCTTCTCCTCGGGATAGCGGGGGCGCAGGTTGTCGAAGCCGATCCGGTGCTTGGCCTTTTCCGGGTCCTCGCTGTTGACGGACTCTACCTTCAACAGCGCCAGATACTTCTCGCCCTCCTTGGGAGGCCTGACCTGCCCGAGCACCGTGTCACCCGTTCGCATGTCGAAGCGTTTGATCTGCGACGGGGAGACGTATATGTCGTCTGGGCCGTAGAGGTAGTTCCAATCCTGACTGCGGAGAAAGCCGTAGCCTTCCGGCAGAATCTCGAGAACACCCTCGCCGCGAAGGACGACGTCCGAGTCGAGGAGGTTCTGCTCGATGCGGAAGATCAGGTCCTGCTTTCGAAGGCCCGAGTAGTTGTGGATGCTCAACTCCTCGGCCATCTGGTGAAGGTCGGCGATTGATTTGGACTTCAGTTCTGCAATGTCCACGGAACGAGCTCCGTCGGAGTGAAGGCCCCTCTAGGGGTTTTCGGTTAGCGTCAGGATTTCCAGGATAGTTTCAAGAGGTCGCGGAAGCGGGGTGGATTCGAGAGTATGAATAACCAAGGTCGATAAACGGGTCAAGCTGGGAGGAGCTGATGGCGCGCCACAATCGTGAAGCTCGCGGGGTCGACCAGCGCGGCGAGCTGTGGATCATCGGGTACCAGCCCGACTGGTTGAGCAGGGTCAAGATCTCGCGCAAGCTTCCGCGGGGCCGCAGGCGCTCCCGGCTGACCATCTTCCGAAACCCGGCGCGACAGGCTGAGGCCAAGCCCGGCAAGGTCGTTCGGACCCGGGTGGCCGCGGCCGATGGCTCCGCCGAGTTCACCGTGGCGCTCGAGGACCGGATGGATGTGGTCGAATCGATCATCGTCGTGACCCGTCGCGGGAAGCGGAAGAAGGAGAAGGTGGAGTTCGTCCTCCAGGGCCGCCTGCCTCCCTCCGGCAAGCGGTAGGCGGCTCGCGGCGCTCCTGGGCGGACCGCAACGATCCCTAGAAGAGCTGCACTCGCAGCCACCTGAACGGTCTGCGGGCGAGTTCCGCCCTCGCCGAGTCTGCGCGCGCCCGAAAGAGCCGGATCTGGTTCTGGATTTCCCGGTCGTGGATCGCTCGACCCGCCGTTCCGCGAGCGGAGCTCAGGTGTCGGTCGAGCGAAGCCAGGTTCTCGGCCAGCGCCCGTACCGCGGCGCCGAAGCGCGTCGGCGCGTCTCCGACGGACGCCTGGAGCGCCACAGCCTGAAGCCGTTCGCTCGCCCGGCGGAGCCCGGTTGCCAACGACGTGTCGGCCATGAGCAGCCCGAGGGACCCGGGTTCAGCTGCCAGTTCCTCGAACGCCGACAGGTTTGCCCGCAACTCGGTGAACACACCCTTCGATCGCGAAAGAGCGGCAAGGGTTCCGCCGCCGACCGCAGCGTCTTTCCTGAGGCGGGTAGCCAGGGGTCTCAGCTCGGCCACGACACGCCGTAGGCTGTCCCCGAACGCTGCGACATCCCTCATCGTGAGCGAGAGATTCGCCTGCAACGTGTCGTCGTAGCTGTACGCCGGCTGGCCCCCACTGCCGGGCTCGAGGCTTACCACGAAGGGTGCCAGAAGTCCGGAAGGCTGTATCGTCGCACGAGCGTCTCGCCGCAACACGCCCGCCGCCTCACGGGTCAGGACCGTCCGGACAAGGAGGTTCGGAGACCCCGGGCCACCTCCCTCGATGAAGCGAATTTCGGCCACCTTGCCCGCGTGCTTCCCGGCGACCCAGACGGCCGCTCCCGGACGGAGCTCGCCCGCTTCCTGCGCGACCAGCACGAGTGTGGCGCCACTTTCGACGGCGCGTCGCGTCTCATCCATGAAGAAGATGGCCGTGCCTGTGGTGGAGAGGGCAAAGATCAACCAGGCTCCTCTCCGCACATCCGACCACTCGCGCTGCTTTCTGTCCACCCGCATGCCTCGATTCTGAGGCAAAGCATCGGCTCAGGCAAACCCCGCATGCCGCGACCGTGTGCCAGATCCCGATCTGGCACATGAAGGGTAGGCGAGATCGACGAGGCCGTCATACTGAACGCAGAAGAGAGGCCCGTCCGGGGCCTCCGAACGCAGTTGAACGAGGAGGAAGACGATGGCTCGATCGATCAACCGTATCATTCTCGTTGGCAACGCCGGCTCCGATCCCGATGTGCGCGAGACGAACAACGGCACGCCGGTGGCGCACCTCTCGCTCGCCACCGACCGCTTCTTCCGCCAGAACGGCGAGGAGCAGCGGAAGACTGATTGGCACCGCCTCACCTTCTGGGGCAAGGCCTGCGACATCGCCTCGCGCTTCGTGCGAAGAGGCAGCCGGCTCTACGTGGAGGGTCGCGTCGAGTACGGATCTTACGAGCGGGATGGAGTCACGATTCCGACCACAGATATCATCGTTCAGGAGTTCGTGTTGCTCGACGGCGCGAACGGCGCCTCGCTCGCTTCGACGGAAGAAGAAGAGGCCCCCGCACTCCTCTAGACGACGCGGAGGCCGTCCCGAGCCCACCCGATGGGCTTCTCTGTTCGGTTGCGCCCGTATGCGGCGCCTCAGATCTTCTTGTTTCGTGACCTACAAGCCCGACGCGGGTCCCATCACGGGCCCGCTATTCGCATGGGGCCCGGCCTTGACTCGGGAGCGACGGACCGAGCAGGCTCCTGAGCCGCTGCTCGCGGGTTTCGGCCAGCCCCGCAGGGTTCTCGTGGCGGGTGCCACGGGTTTCATGGGCCAGCACCTCGTGCGCCGGCTCCTGGGCCGCGGCCACCAGCTACGAGCGCTCGCGCGCCGGCCACTGAGAGGCAGCTGGGGCGGCGATGTGGAATGGTGGCCGGCCGACGTGACGAATGAGGGCTCGCTCCACGGCGCGGCCGAAGGCTGCGACGTTATCGTCGACCTCGTGGGAATCGCTTGGCCCGACCGAGATCAAGGCTACCAGGACGTGCATATCGATGGCACCGACAATCTCCTGCTCGAAGCGCACCGAGCGGGTGTGGACCGCCTGGTATTCGTCAGCACGCTGGGCGCCTCGACGAGCGGCGGGCCGTACTTCAGCACCAAATACGAGGCCGAGCGGCGGATACGCGATTCGGGGATCGATTTCGTCATCTTTCGTCCGTCGATCGTCTATGGACCCGGTGACCACTTCACGACCGCGATCGTGGACTTGCTGCGACGACTGCCCGTGTTTCCCATCCTCGGCTTCGTTCGCTCCAGACTCCAGCCGGTGGCGATCGAGGACATCACCGATGCGCTCGTGCAAGCTGTGGAACGTCCCGACTTGTCAGCGCGCACCTTCGAGATCGCCGGGCCCGAGCGGTTGGAGTTCGCCAAGATAGTGCGGATCGTAGCCAAGGCCCTCGGGGTCCGGCGTCCCGTTGTGAAGCTACCGCGGACCATGAGCACGCAAGCCCTTTGGGTGGCGGCTCGGCTCGGTCTCCCTCAGCCGATAACGCCGGACCAGCTGGCGATGTTCAAGGGTGCGAGCGTTCTGAAAAGACGGATGAATCCACTCCGCTCGGTCTTCAATCTCGAGCCGTTGCCGTTCCGGGTCGCCGTCAGGGACTACCTTTGAGCGGGCCGGGAACCTCGCCGCAGCGCCGGGCTCATGACGCTTCAGTGCCGGAGAGACACGATCCGGGTTTTTTGACGGTCTCGAACCTCCTCTCGCTCAGCCGCATCCCCCTGGGCGTCATGTTCCTCGTCACGAACGACGCGAAGGCGCTCGTCCTGATCGTGCTTGCCGGTTCTCTGACGGATTTGTTCGACGGCGTGATCGCTCGCGTCAGCCGCACGACTTCGGAGGTCGGAATCCTGCTCGATCCTTTCTGCGACAAGATCTTCGTGTTGCTGGGCGTCGTGTCGTTCCTTCCGTCCGGACGTCTGGACTGGGCCGGCTTCGTGATCCTCGTCTTGCGCGACTTCTTCACCGGCGGCTCGTATCTGGTCAGCCGGCTGGTGGGACGCGACGTGCACCCGCGCTCGAGAATGGGTGGGAAGGTGACGACTTTCTTCCAGTTCCTCACTCTCCTCGCGCTCATCTTCCGGCCGGGTTTGGTGCTGCTCTTCATCCTGGCCGTCGGGATCACATCGGTGTACGCGATCATCGATTATGGCGTGTATCTCATCAAGCAGGAGCAGCTCGCAAGGCTCGAAAAGGAGCGACCGGCACGAGCACGTGACTGAGCCGGGAACTCGTCGGCAGGCGATACCCGGCGGGTCACGCGGGCCGGGCCGGCGCATCCTGAGGATTCGAGCGTGATTCGCTTGCTCCACCTCTCGGATGCCCATCTCGGCGCCGTTTACTCGGGCTTCGAGCCCGTCGCCGAGGCTCGTCGGAAGGAGGTGCTGGAAGCATTCCGAGGACTTCCGGAGGCGGCTGAGGCGCAGGGAGTCCACGCGGTGGTCATGTGTGGCGATCTCTTCGACGGCCCGAAGCCGGATGAGCGACTTGTCGCGGCGGTCAGGGAGGTGTCACGACGCCTCGAGGAGGCGGGCCGGCCGGTCTTCGCCGTCCCGGGCAACCACGATTCGATCTCCCTTGACCCTTCGCTCTACGCGAATGCTCTTCCGGGCGCGCACCTCTTCACGGAGCCGATCTTCGCCGAGCCGGCGGTCGCCGACACGGAGGCCGGCCCCCTGACCGTCTACGGCTTCGCTTACGACCGCGCGCGCGAGAGCGACCCGTTGTCGTCGTTCCGGCGATCGGACACACCGGGTGTTCACGTCGTGCTGCTTCACGGAGCAGTGCCGGACGCGCCGCATTGGGGCGAGCCCTCCTCGCTGAGCCTGCCTACGGAAGGACTGGCCGGTCTGGACGCCGACTACGTGGCGCTGGGCGACTACCATCGCTTCCGGCCGCCGGAGGAGTTTGGCGCAGGAATGCGGGCCTGCTACGCCGGCTCGTTCGCGGCGGTCGACATCGCCGAGGAAGGACCACGCGGGTACGTGGTCGCGGATGTGGAGAGCGGGGCGCCTCCTCGCGTGCGCCACGTCAGCTCGGGGGTGCGCGAGGTCGTTCGCCTGGGAGACGTGGACGTCGGTGCCTGTCCCGACGAGCTCGCGGTGGCCGAGCTACTCAGAGAGAGAGCTCCCGAGGCGAGCATTCCGGTGGCTCGTCTGGTGGGGGAGCCCGCCTTCCCGCTCGATGTCGAGATCGTCCGATTCGATCTGGTGGAGCGCTACGGCTGCGTCCGCGTCGAGGATGCGACCCGTTTCTACGCGTCGACACGGCTGGCCGAGATTGCGCAGGAGCCGACGGTCGCCGGCCACGTCGCCCGCATCGGGCTGAGTCGGGTGGGCGAGTCGGATGACGAGGAGGAGAGGATCGAGACGGAGCGAGCCCTGCGAATCGCGCTCCGAAGCCTCGGCGTGACATGAGCGGAAATCTTCGCCTCGAATCTATCGAGCTGGATTACGGTTGCCTCCACGGCCGTCAGAGGTTCCCCGGGAAGAAAGAGCCGACGGTCGTCGTAGGGTCGAACGGCTCGGGGAAGTCCACCCTGATCGAAGCGGTTGTGCGTACGCTGTTCGGCTTCAACCGCCGGGAGCCCGATGCGCGTCTCATGCAGGAGCGCCGTCGACCCTGGAAGGGCGGGAGGTTCCGCGCCGTTCTCCTCCTCGAGGACGCGGAGGGCCGCCTGGCCGTCGAGCGGGACTTCGAGACGAACGACGTCGTGGTCAGCCGGCCCTCCAGCGAAGAGGAGCTGTACCATGGCGAGGCGAATCCAGCCGCGCCATCGAGCTCGGACCAGCGA
>JAUVMT010000206.1 GCA_030600085.1 Gemmatimonadales bacterium
ACGTCTTCGCCGGCCAGCGCCAGATCGACGCCGACCAGACCCCCGATCGCTCCGGCTCCGACGACGCAGATCTTCATGATTTCATGACGGGCTCATGAACCGGCCCTGAGCACCGGCTGCTCGCCGTATCGTATCTCGCGGGGGTAGAGACGGCGGTGGACCTTCACGATCACGACCTCGCTCACGATCCGGACGACTCCGGTCTTCTCGGCGGTTCGGAGGGAGGACCGGTTGGCCGGCGACACCGCCCGCCATCCGAGCCAGGACCCAGAGGTTCGATCGAGGCGATGTGCGGGTGCCGAGAAAGAAGGGTGCCTGGGCCTTCACGAAAAGTCGCTCCAGCCAACCCACGCGGCCACGGCGAGGCTCGTCCAAACCGCCCTCCGCTGATGGCTGCCCGGTTGCCAACGTCGCCCGTCGTGCGAACTTACTGGTCATGTCGACAGCTAGCGCCTCCACCCGACTTCGTCAAATCGCCCTGTACGGCGTGTCGCGCGGATCCACGGAGGGCCTGCTGGCGGCGCGCGGTCTCGTGCTTGCCGCAGTGCTCGGCCCCGCCGCGTTCGGCGCCTGGACTCTGTTTCGTCTCGCCGGCCGTTACCTGGGCCTGGCCGAGCTCGGGATTCGTAGGGGCCTGGAGTTCGAGGTCGCGAAGGCGGGCGACGATGCCCGCGAGCACGATGAGGGCTCCGGGGGCACCGACACCCCAGCGGTCCGCTCCGGCCGGGCTGCCGTCGGCTTCCTCGGCCTCGTGTTCGGGTCGATCGGCGTTCTGGCACTGGTGGCCTCATTCGTCGTGGCGGACCCCCTGACCGCGCTCGCGCTCCGGGTGCTCGCCCTCACCGTGCTCGCCGAGCGGCTGTGGCTGTACGGGCTCACGTACATGCGGTCGACGGGCAGCCTGCGGAGCTTCGCCATCCTGGAGACGACGAGTGCCGCTCTGCACCTGGCGTTCACCACCCTGCTGGCTCTCCGCTGGGGGCTGGGCGGAGCGTTCGCGGGCTTCGCGCTCGCGATCGTTCTCTCGCTCCTGCTGCTCCGCCGCCGGGTGCCCCTGCGCCCGTCCCTCTCCTCCGAGGCCACGCGGCGCATGCTCCGCGTCGGTATCCCGTTCGGCCTCACGATCGGGATGTCGATGGCCCTGGTGACGGTCGACCGGCTCGTCGTGGCCGCCTACGGCGGCACGGTGCTCCTCGGCTATTACGGCTTCGCGATCGCCATCTCGGGAATGGCGGCATCGGGCGCGTGGGTTGTGCGGACGGTCGTGTTTCCGGACGTCTACCGTACGGCCGGCAAGTCGGGGGGCGCCACAGCCGTGTCGGATCTCCTCAAGGAGACGCTGACGCCGTTCGTGGTTCTCTACCCGGTCCTCCTCGGGCTGGTCGCCCTGTTCATCGCCCCCGCCGTCACGCTCGTTCTCCCGCAGTACGGCGAAGCGGTGGCGCCCGCGCGTCTCCTCATCTTCGGGGGAGCGACCGCCGGCATCTCCAGCCTCGGCTCGATCGGACTCGTGGCCGTCTCGAGGCAGCGCGTGCTGCCGCTTCTGGCTGGCCTGGCCTTCCTGTTCAACCTGGGATTCTCGGTCTGGTTCCTGAGCATGGGTCTCGGCATCACCGCCGTCGCCGGTGTGGCCCTCCTGAGCCGCGCCGGCTACGCAGGAGCGGTGCTCTCGATCACGACGACGTCGAGCGGCGTCGAGGCGGCCAAGCGGCTCACGGTGAAATCGCTGATCCCGCTCGCTTATTGCGTGGGGTCGGTGGCGCTCCTGGGAGCCCTCCTTCCCGGACGCGACTGGAGCACGGCGCTGATCTCCGCCGTCCTCTACCTCCTGCTGGTCGCTCCGTTGCTGCTCGCCGCACACCGGGAGGCTCGTAAGGTCTCCTGGTAGAGCCGGCGGCAGAATCACTCTCGGTAGGGCCGCCCGGACGATCGTTTCCAGATCCTCTCGCCCGGTTGCAAACATCGCTATCATGGGCCGCGTGAACACTCGATCTTCGCTCGTCCTTCTCGCCACGACGCTGTTGGTGTCGGCGCTCGCGACCCCCGGTCTTTCACAAGAGCCGGACCCCGCCGCCACGGGCGACCCCACGACGCCCGAGGCCTCGACGCCTGACTCAACGACGCCCACGTCCACGCTGGAGGTCTTCCTCATCACGGTCGGTGCCGGACGGCAGGTCTGGGAGCGGTTCGGGCACAACGCGATCTGGGTGCGGGACACGGTCCGCGGCATCGACCGGGCCTACAACTACGGCATGTTCTCCTTCGACGACCCCGGCTTCCTGGGTCGCTTCGTGCGGGGAGAGATGGACTACTGGATGGAGGGGTTCGATACCGAGCGTCTGCTGCGCGCCTACGCGGCGGCTGATCGGTCGATCTGGGTCCAGGAGCTCGACCTGACGCCGGAGCAGATGGGGGCGCTGTACGAATTCGAGGAGTGGAACGAGCGACCGGAGAACCGCTTCTACCGATACGACTACTACCGGGATAACTGCTCGACGCGGGTCCGTGACGCGCTCGACCGGGTGCTGGACGGAGGGCTCCGCGCAACGTTCGAGGACGTCGAGACGGGGACGACGTACCGCTCTCACTTTCGCCGGCTAATGGCCCCGGATCCGCTGATCTACGCGGGCGGCAGCTTCGCCATCGGCCCGGCCACGGACCGTCCGATCTCGGCCTGGGACGAGATGTTCCTTCCGGTCCGGATGATGGAGTACCTGCGCGAGATGACCGTGCCGGACGGCGAGGGCGGCGAGAGGCCGCTGGTAATACGGGAGCTCACGCTCTACGAGAGCACGCTCGGCCCGGAGCCCGAGGGGCCGCCTGACTGGCGGCTTGGGTTCCTGGCGGTGGGGGTCGCGCTTGCGGGGCTCCTCGTCCTCCTCGGCTGGCTGGGATCGACGCGGCGCAGCGCCCGCTTCCTGGCCGCGATCACGTCATCGGCCTGGGCACTTGTGCTGGGAGTCGGCGGGGTGTTCATGCTGGGGATCTGGTTCCTGACCGCGCACTGGGCAGGCTACCGGAACGAGAACCTCTTCTTCCTCAATCCGGTCGCGCTCGCGCTGGCCGCCCTCATCCCCTTCGCCGCGATGGGGAAGCGCGGGGCCGTGCGGTGGGCGCGAGGGTTGGCGACCTTCATCGCGGCGGTGGCGATCCTCGGCCTGATCCTCCAGCCCCTGCCCTGGTTCCCGCAGACGAACGCCGAGATCGTCGCGGCGGTGGTCCCGCCAACGCTGGCGATGGCGTGGGTGGTCCGGCAGCTCACGAAGGAACCCGGAGGCACGGGTGAGTCGATCGAAGCGTAAGGACGTCGAGAAGGGGCCGGCAGTCTCCTGGTTGCTGCTCGGGCTGCTGTCCGCGATCACCGGGGCTGCGATCGTGCTGGTGGCCTTTGGCGTTGTCCAAATGCCGGAGGGCGGCGCGAACGCTCCGCCCTGGGTGATCGGGCTCGCCGGATCCGTGTTTCTGGTGCTGGGACTCTACTCCGTTGCGCTCGCCGTGCTCGCCTGGCGAGACCAGGAGTTGGCCGAGCGGATCGTCCGCGGCGAGGCGTTCAACATGGCCAGCTGGTTCGCGGGACTCTTCGCGGTCGCCGTGTTCTTCACCATCTCTGCGTGGATCGCATGGGGCCCCGGACCGCGGAGCTTCTCCGGCACCGTGGGCACGGGCAGCGTCGGCGTGGGCGGAATGGTCGGCGAGTCCATGGGGCGCGCCGTTTTCGGGGTGTCTGCCGTGACGACGGGGCTCGTCGGCGTGTGGATGCTGACTTGGGGGATCCGACGGCTGCGCCGTCGCTGAGGCGCGGGGAGCGAAGTCGCGGGGAACGTCGAGACTCGGTGCTAGGGCTCCAACAGAACGTCATAGTGACGTGACCGATCGTCGAACCGCGAGAGCACGGCCTGGGCCTGGGGCGGCACATGCGCCGTTTCGTAATCTTCGCCCATGAAGGCGCGAACCGAGTCGAGAGACTTGAACCAGAGGATGGTGACGAACTCCACCTCCGCGTCATTCTCCTTGCGGAGGAGGTGAGCCCCCAGATATCCCGCGATGCCGCGGCTCGCGATTTCGGGAAGAATCTCGGTGCGGAGTAGTTGCTCGTAGCGATCAGCGTTCTCGGGCGTCGTCCAGCCATGCCAAATCCGACTAATCATGCTCCCTCCGATCTCGCGATTTCAGGCGTCGCCTCGACGAGGCGGTAGTGTAACGTCCAGCTCTCCTCGGTATCCGCCATCTCCTCCATGCGCAGCCTGATCTCGGCAGGCACATCCGGGTTCGCGAGCAGGGACTCTTCGGCCCGCCAATCGGGGATCAGAACCTTCTCCCAGAGTCCCGCGGGCTCGAGTAGCCCCCGCAGGCCCTCGTCGTCGAAGCGGTATCCGG
>JAUVMT010000064.1 GCA_030600085.1 Gemmatimonadales bacterium
AGGAGCGAGCGATCGGATGGCGAGCGAGATGGCCCACGGCGCGGAGGCAGGCGGTCTGGACGGAGCGATGACCCACGGATCGCACGAGGAGCCCCACGCCTCGAGCCGCACCTACATCGCGATCGCCCTCGTGCTGGGAGTGCTCACCGCGCTCGAGGTGATGGTGTTCTACGTGGAGGCGCTCGCCCCGGTGCTGGTGCCGATTCTCCTGGTGCTCTCGGCAGCCAAGTTCGTCCTCGTCGTCGGCTTCTTCATGCACCTGAAGTACGACACCAACATCCTGCGCGGGCTCTTCATCGGGCCGTTGACGATCGCGGTCGCGATCATCGTGGCGATGATGGCTCTCTACGGGTACTTCCTCTAGGCTTCCGCCGAGCCCCGTCGGGGCCGCGTCGGCCCGAGCCTCGACGCACGCCATCACGATCGCCGGGCCTCATCCGCTCGGAACGCTCGACAGCGCGTAGAGGAACAGGTTGACCCCCATTCGGAACGCCTCCTCGCGCAGCTCCTCGGGGTCGCCGTGGACCGCGGCATCCTCCCATCCGTCGCCCAGGTCGCTCTGATAGCTGTAGAAGACGACCAACCGCCGCTCCAGGAAGATCCCCCATCCCTGCGCGGGAAGACCGTCGTGCTCGTGGATCTTCGGCAGCCCGCCCGAGAGGTTGTAGAAGAGATGGAAGACGGGGTGGTCGAGGGGGACCTGAACGAGCTCCCGGTTCGGGAAGACGCGGCGGATCTCCCGGCGGAACGATTCGTCCAGCCCGTAATTGTCGTCGGCGTGTAGGAAGCCGCCCGCCTCCAGGTAGCCTCGAAGACTCTCGACCTCCTCGTCGGAGAGCCGGAAATTGCCGTGTCCGGTGAGGTAGAGGTAGGGGTGATCACGCAGGTCCGGATCCGTGAGCCGCACGTCCACGGGAAGTGAGGAGACCGGGACGCCGGTTCGGAGGCGGATCTGGGCCAGGAGGTTCACGAGGCTCGAGGGGTTGGCGTACCAGTCGCCCCCTCCGTCGTAGTGGAGGCGGGCGATCGTGACGGGCGCCGGGCCCGTGAAGGGCGCCAGAACGAGCGCCGCGAGCGCGGGCAGCGAGGCGCGGGCTCCGAGCCCCGGCCTCAGCACGTTTCGGCGAGCACGGCCACGGCGGCGACGAGCGCCGCGGAGAGGAGAACCGCCTGCAGCTGCCACTCGCCACGAGGCTGGCGCTTGCGGCAATGCGGGCAGTGGTGCGTGTGGTCCGGAATCATGACCTCGCAACCCTGGCACTCTTTCATCGCTCCGCCTCCTCCTGGTCAAAAACGTGGCACGTGCTCGTACCGCCGAGTAGGATACCGTTTACCCGAACCTCTCAACCAGGCCCAGGCGAGATGTCGTGAAGCGATACGCGGCGTACGATCCGCCCGAGTACTTCAACTGGTCACCGGACCCCGCGTTGCTCGGCCAGTACCGCAGAAAGATCGAGGAACAGCCCCGGCGGCTAGCCGCGGTGAGTGCTCTCTCCCCGGCGGACCTGCTCGCGCTCTACCGCGGCCTGCTCCGCTTCCGTCTGCACGACATCGCTCTCCAGCGTTGGGTGAAGCAGGGTGTTCTCTCCAAAGCCTGGCTCGGAACCGGAGAGGAGGCGGTCACGATAGGTGCGGTGCACGCTCTGAGGCGCGAGGGCGAATCGGGCGACGTCGTTGGCCCGATGATCCGTAACGCAGGCGCCTGTCATGAAATGGGGATGCCGCTCGCTGACATGTTACGCGGGTATCTCGCCACCGCAGACTCTCCGACGCGCGGGAAAGATCTCCACATCGGCGGCCTGCAGTACGGTATCGTCGCCCCCGTCAGCATGGTCGGCTCGCTGGCGGCCGTCATGAACGGATTCGCCCTCGCCTTCAAGAAGCGGGGCGAGCCCCGGGTTGCCTTGACCTGGATCGGCGATGGGGCGACTAAGCACGGCGAGGTGCACGAGGCGCTTAATTTTGCGGCCGTTCAGCGACTGCCGGCCGTGTTCATCATCCAGAACAACCAGGTCGCGCTCGGCACGAGGCTCCGTCAGCATCATCTGGCCGCCGATTTCTACGGCTGGGGCCGGGCGTACGGGGTCACCCTCCTGGAGGTCGATGGCAACCACGTCCTGGATGTATACGCGGCGTGCCGTCTGGCGACGGAGAGTTGCCGAGCCGGCGAGGGGCCCGTCTTCATGGCGGCCGAGACGTTCCGGATGGGAGGTCACGCGACACACGATGTGCGGGAGGCGCGCCGGACGTTCGACTCCTCTCTCTTCGAGACCTGGGGACGGCGAGATCCGATCGGAGTCTTCGAGGAGTATCTGGCAACCGGTCCCGCGCTTGCCGGCGGCGAAGGGTCGGACCCGGCGGCGTGCGAGGCGCTCAATCGGCGGATGCTCAAGGACGTGGAGCAGGAAGTCATCGCGGAAGTCGAGCAGGCCGCCGACGAGGCTCTGGCGAGCCGGAGTGGTGGCATGCCGGACCCCGAGGAGACGAAGACGGACGTCTACGCGGGTCCATGCGAGGTGCTACGAAAGACATGAGCGGAACCGGTGATCGATTCGAGTGCGAGCTCGAGGTGAACGGCCGCCTCTATCGCGCGACGGTGGCATGGAGGGGACCGGAGACGGGATACGGAGTCCTCTACTTCTTCTCCTCCGAGGCGGCGGTGGGCGACCGAGGCGATCGGCGCGCGCTTCTCACGCCGGAGAGGGACCTCCGGACCCTGGGGGAATCGACCCTGCTCCCGCTCTACGAGGCGGGAAGGCCTCTCACGGAGACGGAGCGTCGCTTCGCGGCTGCGGACGGTCGCCACTGGCTGGCGCAGAGCCGCGGGCCGGTATGGGCCGGCCGTTCCGGGGCGGAAGGAGGATCCGGGATCCTGTTCACGAGCCTCGAGGGTGAGCCGGAGTCGCTGCGCGCAGCCGGCGGACATGTCGGCGAGATGTCGGATGAGGAGCTCTCCGCGCTGTGGAGTGGGGCAGCGCAAAGCCAAGCGACGGCGGAGGCCTCTGCGGAGGAACGCAACGAGCGAGCTCCGGAGGAGGCCGACGAGCCCGCGTGAGCGAGCCGACCGATCCTGATCCGGTTCGCGTGTTCGTCTACTTCGACTATTCCTGTCCTTACTCCTACCTGGCCGTCACCCTGCTGGAGACGGCGGCATGCACGACACCGCTGCGGGTTGTCTGGCGGCCCCTGGAGACCAGGTCCGAGACGGGCACAGAGGGCTTGGCAATAGCTCCTGTCGACACGCGCTCGGGAGCGGAGGGGGAGGTGGAGAACTCCGCCGATCCCGACTGGTCGGAGCTCGGCGAGAGGGCCGCCGAGCTGGGCGTGCCCCTGTATCGGCCCGAGAAGTGGCCGGCCACCCGTGCAGCGCTGCAGGCGTCGGAATTCGCTCGAGATCTATCCGAGGAGGCTCACCGCAGGCTCCACCGAGCGATCTTCCGCGCCCACTTCGTCAGAGGGATGGACATCGGAAGGGTCGATCATCTTCTCCAGCTGGCCACGGAGGAGGGGATCGACACCGAAGCGCTGGCGGCGGCGCTGGAAGATGGCCGCTACCTGGAGGAGCTGGCGCGAACGGAGTCCGAAGCGGAGCGATACGGCATCCACCAGACACCGGTCTTCCTGTTTGAGCGCTTCAAAGTGGTGGGTGCGGCTCCCACCGAGGTCCTGTTGGAGGCGGCGCGGCGAGCAGTCGTCGACTGATGGGAACGGTCAGGGGGGGTTGCCGCCGCTGAGCTCGGTGCGGGCCGACCGCACAACGGTCGTTAGAGTGTTCCCATCCCTCGGATACGTGGCGAGTCCGAGGCGGCCACGGTCCGACCAAGCACCGCGGCGCGCGAGAAGGCCGATCAGGCGCTGAGCGATCACCCGCGCCCCTTCGGCCGACGTCTCGGGGAGGCCGACGGCGAACAGGTCACGCCCATAGCTGCCCACGAGGTCGAACTCGCGCAGGTTGCTCAGCAGAATCCGCCCGGCTCGACGGTCCACCTCCATTCCCGCATCCAGAAGCAGAAGCGAAAAGGAGCGCTCGAAGCGACGGCATCGCTTCAGCTCCGCTGCCGATGCCACGTCGAAGGCTTCGCGCGGAAAGATCTCGTCGATGGGACGCCCCGATCGTCCGTCCCCGCTCTCGGCGACCGGCTGAGCCTCGCCCACCGGCTGCTCCGGCGTTGCGACGGTCGGACGCGGAGCGGAGACAGGGGGCTCGGGCGGCTCGATGGTGAGACCGGGGGCCGGATGCTCTCCTCCACGAGGCGCGTCTGGCCGGGAAGGCCGCTCCTGCGGTCTCGGGAGGTCCTGGTGTGGGGGCGTCTCATGCCGGGTCGGCTCCCGGCTCGAAGGCGAGCGCGGAGGAGTCTCACCGAGACTCAGGACATCCTGAAGCGCGTCGTGAAGCGATTCCAGCAGGTGCATCGCCTCATCGAGCCGTGACGGCGACAGGGCTTCCGGCTCACCTCGGCGGTCGCGAGGCGAAGGTTCCGGCCCGGCTCGCGGATCGGCCGCGTACACCGATCGGACGTCGCGGTCGGCGTGGCGAGAGGGCGCGAGATCGAGCTCCGGTTCGGTCTCCAGCTGGTCATCCGTTCGCAGAAGGAGCTCGAGCGAGCGAAGCTGAGACAACCCGGCTTCCAGAATGGCGCCCAGCGCAGCGAGCCGCGCGGGATCACGGTCCACCTGGAAACGATGCCACTCCGACACGAGTCTCTGCAGAACGGTGTCGAAGAGACCGCCTGGCTCGCCGAACTTTCGGGCAAGGGCGGGCGCGACCTCGTGACCCATGAGTCTCCAGTCTCTGCTTCCGTTGGTTTCGAGCCGCCAAAGCCGTGACGGCTACGATCCTCGAAACCTACCCCGTGGCGCGGGATGCCCGAAAGATCCAACCGCGGTAGGTTGCTCGCTGTCGGTCGCACCTGGGCGGCCTCGAAGATCACCTGGAGCGACTCTCCTTGCTACGAGCGACCTTTCTGGGCACGGCCTCGGCTCGACCCACGGTACGGCGGAACGTCTCCGCCATCGCCGTGCAGCGAGAGGGGAGCCTGTTTCTCTTCGACTGCGGCGAAGGTACCCAGAGGCAGATGATGCGCTTCGGTGTCGGGTTCACCGTCGAGGCGATCTTCGTGACGCACCTGCACGCCGATCACTATCTGGGCATCACCGGACTCCTTCGAACGATGACGCTGCAGGATCGAACCGAGCCGATAAACATCTGGGGACCGCCGTCCAGCAAGGAAAAGTTGGGTCTGGTGGTGGAGCTCGGCGGCGATCGAATCGGCTTCCCGGTGCAGGTCGGGGAGCTCGCTCCGGGCGAGGAGATCTCCCAGGACGGCTATGCGATCCGTGCTTTCCAAACGAGGCACACCTCCGATTCGATGGGCTTCTCCCTCGAAGAGGACCGCCGGCTGGGCCGCTTCGACGTAGATAGGGCTCGCGAGATGGGCGTCCCCGAGGGACCGATGTTCGGTGCCCTCCACCGCGGCGATGCTGTGGAGCTTCCCGACGGCCGCGTGGTGCGACCGAATGACGTCGTCGGATCGCCGCGTCCTGGCCGCAAGCTCGTCTATACCGGAGACACCGGACCGGGCCAAACAGTGGTGGACGCGGCGGAGGGGGCCGATCTGCTGATTCACGAGTCCACCTTCAGTCTCGACGAAAAGGAGCGGGCACGCCGAACCGGGCACTCGACGGCGGAAGATGCCGCCAGGACCGCGAAGCAGGCGGGTGTGCGCGAGCTCGTGCTGACGCACGTCAGCGCGCGCTACTCGGAGCAGCCGGAGCAACTGGAGAAAGAGTCGCGCGCCATCTTCCGGCCGAGCCGCGTGGCGCACGATGGTCTGGTTGTGCAGGTGCCGTTCCGCTCGGAAGAGGATTCCGCGAAGCCGGCGAGTCGAGGGTGATTTCGATCGAGACGCCGGGCGACAAGTCGATCTCCCACCGCACCCTGATACTGGCCACCCTCGCCGCCGGCCCCTCGACCGTACAGGGGATCCTGCGCTCCGTCGACGTGCGTGCCACGGCCGAGGCGATGCGCCAGCTCGGCGCGTCGATACGCGAGGAGGGCGATGAGACCCGGATCGGCGGCCAAGTGCAATGGCGGGCTCCGGAGGAAGAGATCGACTGCGGCAACAGCGGCACGACGGCTCGGCTGCTTCTGGGCCTGCTGGCCGGTCTCGGGATCCAGGCCGTGATTCGGGGCGACGCATCGCTCTCGCGTCGTCCGATGGACCGGGTCGTGTATCCGCTCCAAGCGATGGGCGCGCGGATTCGGTACCTGGAGAGCGATGGGAGGCTTCCCCTCGCGCTCGATGCTCGCCGTTCGGGCTCTCTGCGCTCCTTAAGGCACCGTCCTCGGATGGCGAGCGCCCAGGTCAAGTCGTGCATTCTCCTCGCCGGCTTGGCCGGGAGGATCCGGGTCGAGGTCTCGGAAGCGCGGGCGACGCGCGACCACACCGAGCGGCTTCTCGACGCGATGGGAGCGGCCATCGCCGTCGATCGGTCCACGGACGGCGGAGCCGTGGTCTCCTTGGAGCCGGACCGGAAGCCCGCCGGGTTGTCGCCCCTGCGTCTGAGGGTACCAGGTGATTTCTCGTCGGCCGCGTTCCTCCTCGCGGCCGGGTGGCTCGGGGCGGGAGAGGTCCAGGTTCTACGCGTCGGCTTGAATCCGACGAGGACGGGGCTGCTGGACGTTGCACGCGAAATGGGGGCGCGCTTCGACCTGGTCGAGGAAGGCTTCGAGGCCCGCGAGCCGACTGGCAGGGTGAGGGCTATGCCATCGCGACTGCGTGGATTCGATGTGGACTCCCGGGCCCTGCCGCATCTGGTAGACGAGATCCCTGTCCTGGCTGTCCTGGCGGCCCGGGCCGTTGGGGTCTCGCGAATCCGGGGCGCGGAGGAGCTGCGACTGAAGGAGAGCGACCGGCTCGCCGTTCTGGCGGGGAACCTCGGGCGCCTGGGCGTCAGGTGTCGAGAGCGCGCCGACGGGTTGGAGATCGAGGGAACCGACGCGCCCCTTGCTGGCCGGGTGCGATGTGCAGGAGACCACCGGATCGCGATGGCGTTCGGAGCTCTCGGTGCGGCACCAGGATGCCGGATCTCGGTGGACGAGGCGTCGTGCGTGTCGATCTCCTATCCATCCTTCTGGCAGGATCTGGAGCGCATCTCGGGCTCGGAGGCGGCGTGAGCGGAAAGGTCATAGCGATCGACGGTCCGGCAGCTTCCGGCAAGAGCACGACAGCCCGGCGCGTAGCGAAGCGTCTGGGCTTCCTGCACGTGAACTCCGGGCTCTTCTACCGGGCGATCACCCGGGTGGCGCTTCGAGAGGGGTTGATCGGCGAGTCGGAACTTCGCTGTCGGGTGCCGGAGCTGGAGATCGAGCCGGTGATCGGGGAGGGGTTCGTAGATGTTCGAGTCGAGGGAGAGGCGGCGGGAACGGGGTTGCAGGATCGCGAAGTGTCGGGTCACGTTTCGACCGTCTCCGCCTACGGCTTCGTTCGGGACCGGGTGCTTACCCTGCTCCGAGCAGCGGCAGAGCTTGCGGACGTCGTCTGCGACGGGAGGGATATCGGGTCCGTCGTGTTTCCGGGTGCGTCGCTGAAGATCTTCCTCGTCGCCGATGTACGGGAGCGAGCCAGGCGGCGCCTGCTCGATTACCAGACCGATCCGTCTGATGAGGCGATCTCGGCCGAGGCCGAACGGCTCGGCGCACGCGATCGAGCTGACAGCACACGTGAGAGGGCGCCGTTGATGCGGGCTCCAGACGCCGTGGAGATCGACACCACCAACCTCACTCCGGACGCCGTGGTAAGGCACATTCTGGATCTCGCCGCCGAGCGCGGATTAGGCGTTCGGGCCGGTTGACTGAGCGTATGACCGCGCCTATTCTAAAGGGCTTGTGTTGGCTCTACATGTCCAAACTGTGGCAGCGAACCCTTAACCCAAAGAGCGGCCCCCTCGACGCGGCTGGGTGACGAGCTGACGGCTCGGTACCGGCCGATTGTTTTTTTGGCGTCAGCTGGCGGTCGCGTAAGAAAACGGAACCAACCGTCATGACTGAGGAACGGACCGACCAGAACGGAGCGCCCGTGGCCGAGGCCGACGTGGGCGCGGAGGAGCGACTCGACGCCGAGCCGGTGCCGGTGGAGACGGAGGGCGTGACGTCGGAGGCCGAGATCGTTGAGGCCGAGATCGTGGAGGCCGAGGCACCGCCCGAGACCGAGCGGGCCGATGCGGAGACCGACGAGGCGTCGCCCGAGACCGAGCAGGCCGATGCGGAGACCGACGAGGCGTTGGCAGAGCCGGCGACGGAGTTCACGCCGATGACGGAGTTTTCCGCCGCGGACGAGGAAGTCTCGTATCTGGACATGGACGATGGCGAGTACTCTTCCGAGGAGTACGCGGAGATGCTCGCGATGTACGATGAGACGATGCGCGAGATCGCCGAGGGCGAGATCGTGCAGGCGACGATCGTTCGGATCACCGACGGTGCGGCGATCCTCGACGTCGGCTTCAAGTCCGAGGGTTTCGTGGCGCTCGACGAGTTCCGCGATCCCTCGGAGCTCAAAGCCGGCGACAAGGTCGAAGTGTTCCTCGAGAGCTTGGAGGATCAGGAGGGGGTCGTTGTCCTCTCGAAGAAGAAGGCGGATTTCCTCCGCGTCTGGGAGAAAATCAAGACCGCCTTCGACGACAATCAGCCCGTTCCCGGGATGATCAAGCGCAAGATCAAGGGAGGGGCCACCGTCGATATAATGGGGGTGGACGCTTTCTTGCCCGGGTCGCAGATCGCTCTCCGGCGCGTCCACAACATCGAGGATCTGATTGGTACGGAGTACGACTTCAAGATCCTCAAGCTCAACAAACGTCGCCGCAACATCGTCGTTAGCCGGCGTGTCATCCTCGAGGAGGAGCGAGCCGGGAAGCGAGATGAGCTCAAGGAGGAGCTCGAGGTCGGCCAGATTCGCACGGGTGTGGTGAAGAACATCACCGACTTTGGTGCGTTCATCGATCTCGGCGGCATGGACGGCCTGCTTCACATCACCGACATGTCCTGGGGACGCGTCGGGCACCCCTCAGAGGTGTGCGACATCGGCCAGGATCTCGAGGTCAAGATCCTCGATATCGACTGGGATCGTGAGCGCATTTCGCTCGGACTCAAGCAGCTGCAGCCTTATCCGTGGAAGGACGTCGCCGAGAGGTACCCAGTTGGAACCAGGGTGCGGGGTAAGGTGGTGTCGATCACCAACTACGGCGCGTTCATCGAGCTCGAGAAGGGCGTGGAAGGGCTCGTCCACATCTCCGAGATGAGTTGGACGCGCAACGTGAGACACCCCTCGCAGCTCGTCGCGATCGGGGAGGAAGTCGAATGCGTGGTGCTCCGCGTCGATGAGGAGGATCAGAAGATCTCCCTCGGAATGAAGCAGACGCAGGAGGATCCCTGGCTCTCGCTCCCGAACAAGTATCCTCCGGGAACGCGCATCAAGGGCGTCGTCCGCAATCTCACCTCCTTCGGCGCCTTCGTGGAGGTGGAGCCAGGGATCGACGGGCTCGTGCACATCTCCGACATGAGCTGGACCCGGCGGGTGCAGCATCCCTCCGAGGTGATGCGCAAGGGCGAAGAAGTCGAGGTGATGGTCCTTTCGATCGATCCCGAACAGAAGCGGATCTCGCTCGGGCTCAAGCAGACGGAAGAGGATCCCTGGTACGAACTGGCACAGCGGTACGACCCGGGCAAGGAGGTTACCGGGCAAGTCGCCCGGTTCGTGGACAAGGGGATCGTCGTGGACCTGGGCGGTGACGTCGAGGGATTCGTGCCCGCCAGTCAGTTGGGCGTAGAGGAGATCGCCGATCCGTCGGAGTTCTTCGACGAGGGTGAGGATTTGGAGCTGAAGGTGCTCGAGTCCGATCCCGTCAACCGTCGGATCGTGCTCGCCGTGACCGTCGTCCCGGAGCGGAAGGCGCGGGTCGAGCCCGCGTTCGACGACGAGGAGGCCGAAGCCGAGGTCGAGGACGTGGAGACCGAAGCCGAGGTCGAGGACGTGGAGACCGAAGCCGAGGTCGAGGACGTGGAGGCGGAGGTCGAGGTCGAGGACGTGGAGGCCGAAGTCGAGATCGAGGACGTGGAGGCCGAAGCTGAGGTCGAGGACGTGGAGGCTGAAGCCGAGGTCGAGGACGTGG
>JAUVMT010000203.1 GCA_030600085.1 Gemmatimonadales bacterium
CGCTGAGCCAGGACCGGATTCGCGCTCAGGAGAACGAGCGCCACAACCGCGGCTGATCGTTTCCACCACATCAAGCCCCTCCCTTAAGCAGCTGCGTTGGCCCGAGACCACGTGGAGAAACAGGCCTCACTGGAATGACTTCGGCATGCGCCCGCCGGTCACGGCTCGCCTCGCGATCGCAGCAGCGCTCGCTCCACCCCGGACGAGCCGCGCGATGTCACGGGCCGGTATGTGGTGCGGGACGTAGCCGTTGACCGGGAGATCCGGCTACGTTGAGGTTTGGGGGGCATTCTTTCCGCCTGCCCGTGCCACTGGCCGACGAATAGCGTTGGGGGAGGACTGAGCTTGGAGTCGATGCCGAGTACGCGGAAGGACGAATTCTCGCTTCCGTCGGACTACCATTACCTGAACTGCGCCTACATGTCTCCGCTCTCCAGGCGTGTGCAGGCGGCGGGGGAAGCCGGGATTCGGCGGGTGGCCGTGCCGGCGAACATCCAGACCGAGGATTTCTTTTCGGGCTGCGATCGCGTGCGCGAGCTCTTTGCCCGCCTCATTAACGCGCCGAACCCTCAACGCATCGCGATCATTCCCTCGGCCTCCTACGGCCTTTCGGCGGTGGCTCGAAACACCGCGGTGGAACGGGGTCAGAACGTCGTCACGGTTCACCATCAGTTTCCGTCGAACGTTCATGTCTGGCGCCGGAAGTGCGAGACCGTCGGGGCCGAGTTCAGAGCCGTTCGCCCTCCCATCGACGGGCCCGACTGCGCGAGGGTGTGGAACGACGCGATTCTGGAGGCGATCGACGGGGACACGGCGGTCGTGACCCAGGGCGTCGTGCATTGGACGGATGGGACTCCGTTCGACGTGGAGGTCATCGCGGCCCGCGCGCGAGACGTGGGGGCTGCCTTCATCCTGGACGCCACACAGGCCGTGGGCGCCATGCCGTTCGATCTGCAGCGTGTCCAGCCCGATGCGCTGATCTGCGCGGCATACAAGTGGCTGACCGGGCCATACTCCATCGGCGCGGCATACTTCGGTTCCCGGTACGACGACGGCTCGCCCCTCGAGGAGACGTGGCTGGGCAGGGTCGGCAGCGAGGATTTTGCCGGTCTCATCGAGCAGAGCGAGCTGTACCGCCCGGGCGCTCTCCGATACGACATGGGCGAGGCGCCGAACTTCATCCTGGTCCCGATGTTCATCGAGGCCCTCGAGCAGCTGCTCGAGTGGGGTGTGGACAACATCCAGACGCACTGCCGTGGGCTGACCCGAGAGTTGATTGAGGAGCTCGTCGGCGAGCAGCATCCCGGCGGGCCGGAGCCGGTCGGACATCTGTTCGGGCTTCACGTTCCGGAAGACGTCGACCCGGAGGCGCTGCAGGCGCGGCTCTGCGCCCAGAAGGTGTTCGTCTCCGTCCGCGGGAACGCGATTCGGGTGGCGCCCCACATCTACAACGATGCGGCGGACATCGAGGCGCTCCGGGCCGTGCTCGCGGAGTGCGGGATGCTCACGCCGGCAGCTTGACGAGAGGATGAACGCCATCGCGAGCCTGGATCTGAACACGCTGGCCAATCTGGCCGAGATCCTCGGCGTGCTCATCGTCATCGGCGGTGTGGTCTTCGCCGTCGTCCAGATCCGTGAGTTCCAGCGGCAGCGTAGGGAGACGGCGGCGATCGAGCTCGCCCGCTCCTTCACGGACCCCCAGTTCGCGCGGGCGGTCCTGCTGGTGGTCTCGCTTCCTCCGGGCTGCTCCGCGAAAGAGCTCCGGCGCTCGCCCGAGCACGAGGAGGCGGCGATGCTCGTCAGCCTCACGCTCGAGTCCGTCGCGATCATGGCTTACCACCGGATCGTGCCAATGCGGACGGTGTGGGAGCTCATGGGTGGTGTCACCCAGACCTGCTGGGATCGGATGCGGGAGTGGGTGCACACCGTCCGCCGCGAGCAGGGTAATGAGAAATTCGACGAATGGCTCGAGTGGCTCTCGGACCAGATGAAGCGGCTCGGCGACGAGAGCGAGGGAAAACCCGCCTACCTCGTCCACGAGGGCTGGCGGCCGTGATGGCGCTTCGCGGATAGCCCGTCCGGCATGAAGCCCTCCGTTCACGGCATTCACCACGTCACGGTCATCTGCGGTCACCCGCAGGAGAACCTGGATTTCTACGCCGGCGTTCTCGGCCTGCGGCTCGTGAAGAGGACCGTGAACCAGGACGTTCCGGACACTTATCACCTCTTCTATGCCGATGGCGTCGGGACGCCCGGAACCGACCTCACTTTCTTTCCATGGCCGCAGATGGTGCCGTTCCGCCGCGGAGTAGGCCTCGCCGTGGAGATTCCGCTCGCGATTCCGGGCGGAAGCCTTCCGTACTGGGAATCGCGTTTCGAGGTGCACGGTGTGGCTCGGGGAGAGTCGGAGACCCGTTTCGGCGAGGCGACGCTGCCCTTTCGAGATCCGCACGGTCTCGAGCTCGCGTTGGTGGAAACGGAGGACGAGCGTTCCTGGACGCCCTGGCAGGCCGGACCCGTGCCGGCCGAGCACCAGATTCGTGGCATGCACGCCGTCCGCCTGCTGGAGCGGGAGATGTCGCCAACCACGGAGGCTCTCGAAGCGTCCATGGGTTTCGAGCTGCTCGGAGAAGAGGCCGGCTGGCACCGGTGGGTGGTCGACGGAGGTGGTTCCGGCCGTATCATCGAAATAAGGGAGCAGCCGGATGGGAGCCGAGGTGCCTGGGGCACCGGAGGCGTGCACCACGTGGCCTGGCGTGTCGCGGATGAGGACGAGGAGCTGGCTCTGAGCGCTTCGGTGCGCGACGCCGGGCTTCGACCCACGGCGCCGATCGACCGCTTCTGGTTTCGCTCCGTCTACTTCAAGGAGCCGGGCGGCGTCCTCTTCGAGCTGGCGACCGACGGGCCCGGCTTCCAGCGCGACGAGGCGTTGGAGAGCCTCGGCGAAACGCTGATTCTGCCTCCCTGGCTAGAGGCGCGACGCGACGAGATCGAATCCGCGCTTCCACCGCTGGAAGTCGCGGCATCCTTGGAGCGAAACACGTGACCGGGCCGACCACATGACCGAAGGGCAAGCAGCCGCCAGCTCGTTGAAGCCGCCGCCGCCGGCGCCCTACCGCTGGCTCGTGCTGGTGGTGATCAGCCTGGCGATGTTCGGCAACTACTACGTGTACGACGCCGTCAGCCCGATCGCCGACCTGCTCAAGGATCAGTTGGGCTTCACGGACAGCAATATCGGGCTGCTGAACGCCATCTACAGCTTCCCGAACATCGTGATGGTGCTCATCGGCGGGATCATCATCGACCGGATCGGCGTCAAGAAGGCGACGCTGCTCTTCGGCGTTCTGTGCTTCGTCGGTGCCGTCGTCACCGTCGTCAGCGGCTCTCTGACCATGATGGCGACGGGTCGGCTCATCTTCGGCCTCGGGGCCGAGTCGCTCATCGTCTCCGTCACCACCGCGATCGCGAAATGGTTCAAGGGAAAGGAGCTTTCCTTCGCGTTCGGCGTGAACCTGACGATCGCGAGGCTCGGCTCCTTCCTGGCGCTCAACTCTCCGACCTGGGCGCGGCCCGCGTTCGAGAACTGGCAGTGGCCTCTGCTCATCTCCGTCGCCTTCGGGACGCTCTGCATCATCGGGCCGATCATCTACTGGCTGATGGAGAATCGGGCGGAGAAGGCGTACCACCTCGGAGAGGCGGAGGAGACCGAGAAGGTGGTCTTCTCCGATCTCTTCCGGTTCCCCAGATCGTACGTCTACGTCGTGCTGCTGTGCGTGACTTTCTATTCGGCGATCTTCCCGTTCCAGACGTTCGCCGTGAAGTTCTTCATCGAGGCACACGGCACGACGCGGGAGTTCGGCGGCTTCCTCTCGAGCATGATCACGCTGTTCGCGATGATCTTCACGCCGATCTTCGGCTACATGGTGGACCGCGTGGGCAAGCGCGCCCTCTTCATGATGTGGGGGTCGCTGCTCCTGGTGCCGGTCTACCTGATGATGGCGTACACGACCGTCGACCTCCGCGTCCCGATGGCGATGATGGGCATCGCCTTCTCGCTCGTTCCCGCGGTGATGTGGCCAGCCGTAGCGTATCTCGTCGATGAAAGCAGGCTGGGCACGGCGTACGGCCTCATGACGATGATCCAGAATATCGGGCTCTTCGGCCTCAACCTCCTCATCGGCTGGGCCAACGACTCCGCGGGCGCGAGCGTGGGTAATCCCGGTGGCTACGCGCTCGGCATGTGGATCTTCTCCACCCTGGGCGTCCTCGGGTTCTTTTTCGCCTGGCTGCTGAGACGAAGGGAGACCGGTCCGGACGCACACGGCTTGGAGACGATCACGATCCGATCGACCGACGAGGCGGAGCGTCAGAGCCGGGGGTAACGGAAGGCTGAACCGAGAGTAGGAGAAGGGCCATCGTTCCGCGCTTCACGACCGGACAGGCCGGAGAGCTGGCCGAGCGCCACTACGGACTCGACGCCGAGGCGCGGGAGCTCCCGAGCGAGCTGGACCAGAA
>JAUVMT010000267.1 GCA_030600085.1 Gemmatimonadales bacterium
AGGGGAAGCTCGGCCGAACGAGCCGCCACGACCTTGGCGATCCTCCCGGCCTCGATCGCCCGCAGGATCGCTTCCACGCGCCCTTTCCACACTTCCGGACCCTCACCTGCCGGTTCGCCGATGACGGAGGAGCGGGACTCGCTCGTCACCTTGCCCGGGATTGCCGGGTCGTGCGCGCGGACCGGATCGGCCGTGCGCGCCTCGGTCCCCTCTTCCGGCAGACTCTGGAGCGCCTCGTGGATCACCGCCAGCTCGGTCAACGCGGCGTCCCGCTCCGCGTCCGTCAGCGGCGCGTTCGCGGCGAGCGACAGCCAGGCGTGCTCGCCCTTCTGGCCGTAAGTCCATCTGGACAGGACAAGCCGGCCCTCTCCGAAGCTCTTCCAGGCGGGCTCGATCCGGGCATTTGGGTCGAAGGCGAAGCCACCCAACAGCCGTGGCGCGATCGCCGGAAGGGCTTGGTGGGTCGTGATATCGATCGATGTGAGCAGGGCCTCCGCCTCCCGACGGAGTGCTGCCGAGCTCACGGGTCCGATGAGCGTGGCCGCCGAGTCGAGCCCGACGAGCCGAGTGCCGTCCGGCGGAAGCCAGGCGACGGCGCTCGAGCTGCCCAGCCGGCGAAGCACCGCCAGCGCGTCCGCGGCGGGACGCCAGGGCGCGGGCACCGTGACGACGGAGAGCCCCTCTGCGGCGCTCTCCAGCGCCTCGGCCACGAAGCTCGAGCCGGAGGGATGGGTCAGCGTCCCTCCAGCGCGGGCGAGTCCACCGGTTCGTCGACCGCCGCCTTCACCAGCGTCAGGAATTCGCCCAGCTTCTCCCGATCGATCCAGCGCGCGACGACCACCAGATCGTCCTCGGGATCGATCCAGATGGCGTTCGTCCCGGCCCCGAGGGCCGCGAAGCTGGACTCCGGCAGATCCTCCCACATGAGGCGTTCCGAGTTCAGCCACCACATGTAGCCGTACTGCGGTCGGATCTCGGATGGCGTCGTCGCCAGCTCGACCCATTCGTCGGAGAGGATCTGCTCGTCGCCCCAGCGACCGCGCCGGAGAAAGAGGTAGCCGAACCGGGCCTGATCCCTCGAGTTGATCCACATCCCCCCACCCCAGTGCCCCCCACCGCTCACCGACTGCACTCGTTGACCACCCACCGAGACCCACGAGGTCCGGTAGCCGTGCCATCTCCAATCATCCGAGGCGCCGATCGGATCCATGACGAGATCGCGCAGTACCTCCGGCAAGCCGCGGCCGTGCACCCGCAGCAGGCCGTAAGCCGCGAGGTTCACGCGGACGTCGTTGTATTCCCAGAAGGTGCCCGGCTCCTCGAGCTCGCGGTCCTCCCCTCGCCGGCGGTCCGCCACGTCGGGCTTCCCCCACAGCGTGCCCTCCCACTCGCTCGTTTGCGTGAGTAGGTGATGCCAGGTGATCGAAGCGTTGTGGCTCGGCTCGAACAGCTCCCTCCCCTCGCCGGGCCGCAGATAGTCGACCACGGGATCCTCGAGAGCGTGAATCAGGCCGGCGTCCCAGGCTAGGCCGCCGGTCGTCGACAGGTAGCTCTTCGTGATGCTGAAGGTCATGTCCACGCGGTCGGTGTCGCCCCACTCAGCCACGATGTACCCGCCCCGCAGGATCAGGCCATTCGGGTCACCACGGTCCTTCATCGGTCCAACGATCTCCCCGTGGGGACCGGAGGTCAGCAGCCGCTCCTCCAGGTACGCACGAAGATCGTGCCCGAACGGACTCTCGTTCCGGACTGCAAAGTCGACCGCGGCCGAGAGCGCCGCCGAATCCATCCCCACCTCGACGGGCCGGCGCCGCTCCCAGTCATCACCGGGTCCGGGGAAGTAGGCCTCGCGAGCATGCCCGGAGTCCCTGGCGGCCACCTCGACGGCCTGCTGGCCGACGTCCAGCGAAGCCAATCCGGTTCCGGCCGCACAGGCGAGTTGTACGGCCAGCGCGAGAGAGCTCTGGAGTACTCGTCGAACGGGATCCGGCATCTCAATCCATCTCCCTGCGGTGCGCTGTCCTGAGTCCGCCCGGCGGGCTGTTCTTTCCTGAATCCGCGCGGATTTCGTCTATCCGGACATCAATCTACCGCTAGCACCGGTCGCACGCCTCCGGGCCTGTCCCCTATTTTGTCCGACGTGCGAAGCCACATCAGCTACGCCTTCCTGAGGTCGGTCAAGCTCGTGAGCCGTCTCTTCTTCGGCTACGAGATCAGGTGGGTCGGGGATGTACCCGACGACCCCTGGGCGGACGCCCGCATCATCACGATTCTCAACCACACGAGCCTGTACGAGCCTCTCTTCGCGGGCGGAGCACCGGACCGGCTTCTGAAGCGGATAGCCGGGCACGGAGTCGTGCCGGTGGCCGACAAGACGGTGCAGCGACCGCTCGTCGGCCGTTTCTTCCGCCTCGTGGCGGAGGACGTTGTGCCGATCACGCGCGAGCGCGACGACACTTGGGAGCGGTTCATCACCCAGGCCAGCCAGCCCGATTCCGTCGCCGTCATCTTTCCCGAGGGCCGGATGAAGCGAAAGACGGGCCTCGATCTCGCCGGCAATCCGATGACGATCCGTGGCGGGATCGCGGACATCATCCGCGCCGTGCCGGATGGCCGGATGCTGCTGTGCTACAGCCGCGGCCTGCACCACATACAGGCGCCGGGCGAGCTGCTGCCACGCCCCTTCCGGACGGTCAAGGCACGGCTGGAGACGGTGGATCTACTCAGGTATCGTGAGAAGCTGCTGGAGAGCACCGGGGAGGAAGGTTTCAAGAGAGCGGTGGTCGAGGACCTCTCTCGCCGGCGGGACTTGTACTGCTACTGAGGGCGTGGCCGGGCCCGCTTCGAGCCGGAGTCTTTCCCGCCTTTCGCGGGACCGCTCGGTCCGCGACGATCCTCTCCTTTGCGGCGCTCCTCCTTGCGGCGATCCCCGCTCCCGCGCCGATC
>JAUVMT010000024.1 GCA_030600085.1 Gemmatimonadales bacterium
GTTCGACTCGGGATCACCTACCGCCCCGGATATGTCCCGGCGCTGGCTATCACGGATATCGAGACGGAGGCTCCCTTCGCGGCCGTGGCTGCGGCGATCGACTCGGTGATCGTACGAGATCTGGATTACTCCGACCGCTTCGAGATTCTCCCGGTTCCCGATTCGCTCCGGGCTGGCTCGGCCGTCAACTACGGCTTGTGGAACCAGCTGGGAGCCGTTTGGCTCCTGGAGGGCACGCTCACGGTAAGCGGTCAACAGGCGATCCTCCGCGTCGGGCTGCACGATGTCGTCTACGGCTCTCTGAAGGAGGTGCAGGCCTTCACCCTGCCTCCCGTCGCGTCGCCGGACTTTCGCATGGCGGTACACAGGGTCTCCGACGCGGTCGTGGAGTGGGCGACCGGCGAGCCGGGAATGGCGGCGAGCAGGATCGCGTTCTCGCGGCGTGCTGCAGACGGCACCTGGGACATATACCTGGTCGACAGCGACGGTCATGGCGTCCGGCGCGTCACCCGTCGGAACGCGCTGGTCTTCTCTCCGGCCTTTTCACCGGATGGGGGCCACATAGCCTTCCAGTACCAATCGAACTCGGGAGACGAATCCGGCATCTACGATCTGGAGCTCGAAACCGGACGAGCGGGCGCCGTGACGAGCGGTAGCCTCATGCACCTGACGCCGGCCTTCACTCCCGACGGTTCCCGGATCCTCTTCGCCCGTTCCGCCTCGGGCGGCACAGAGATCTTCGAGGTCGACCGATCCGGCGGTAGTCCGCGTGCGCTCACGAGCACACCGGTCGGAGACGCTCTCGGCCCCGCGATTGCCCCGGACGGAAGGCGCTTCGCGTTTACCGGAAGCGCGGTCGGCGCGCCACAGATCTACGTGCAGGAGGGCGCCGGTGCGCGCCCGCGGTTGATCAGCCGGTTCGTGCGAGGCGCAGACAGCTACGCCACGTCGCCGGACTGGAATCCGCTGGACGACCGGATCGTCTACCAATCCCGCGTTCAGGGACAGTTTCAGATCGTGGTGGTCAACGCGGACGGATCGGAGATGAGGCTTCTGACCTCCGAGGGCCGCAACGAAGACCCGAGCTGGGCGCCCGATGGGCGCCACATCGTCTTTTCCTCGGACCGGGGGGGATACCATGGACTCTGGATCCTGGACACCGTCACGGGACGGGCCAGGGGCCTCCTGCGAAACAACGAAGACCAGCTTCCGGATTGGTCGAATGCGTTGGGATCCGACCCATAGCCGGCCGGATGGCGCGCCAGCTTGGCAACGTTGAGCAGAGGCTCTAGCTTGCAGCGAAGAGAATGAAAAAACCGTGTCGGCCCCGTCCCGCCCACCGACTGATGAAGCTCGAAAAGCTGAAGGAGAAAAGTATGCGTCCAACGGCCCGCTGGACGGCGATGGCCAGCCTCATCCTTTTCGGACTGATGGCCTGCAGTTCGAACCCCGAGCCCGAGGTGGAGCCGGCGACGGACGAAGCGCCACCGGCCGCGGATCCTGGGCCTGATCCGGCCGAGCTCGCGGAGGCGGCTGCCCGGTCGTTGTGCGAACAGGCGGAAGCGGCGGCGCGCCGGGGCGACTACGAGGGGGCACGCCGATTGTACAACCAGGCGATGTCGGAGTACGCCGGTACGGGGTGCGCGCGCAGCGCAAGCTCAGAGATCGACCGCATCGATGCCATCGAGACCCTGGAGGAGCGGATCCACTTCGCGTTCGACCGGGCGGAGCTCTCGGACGAATCCGTGGCGACCCTCAACCAAAAGGCCGATGTGCTTCGCAGTCATCCCGACGTGCGGATCACGATCGAGGGGCACTGCGACGAGCGCGGCTCGATCGAGTACAACTTCGCGCTCGGCATGCGCCGGGCACAGGCGGCGAAGAACTACCTGAGCGGCCTGGGGATCGGAGAGGATCGCTTCCGTGCGGTGAGCTTTGGGAAGGAACGACCCCACGACCCGGGCCACAACGAGCGTGCGTGGTCGCAGAACCGTCGCGACGAATTCGTGATCGAGAACCTCGGATCCATCTGAAGCATGGGAAGCGGAGGTGTGGTGAGGTGGGCGCTGATGGTGCCGCTCGTCCTTCTTGGCGGAGCATGCGCGAGCAAGGGCGATGTGCAGCAGATGGAGGCGAACATGCTGGCCGAGATCAGGGCGATCAAGGCCAGTCAGGACAGCTTGAATCTCGACCTGCGCGGGGCCGTGGTCGACAGCCTGGAAACGCAGGAGAGGCGGCAGCTCCAGGGGCGTTCGGAGCTGCAGCGGCGGCTGGAGGCGATGCAGCAATCGCTCGCCCAGGTCCTCGACCTGCTGGGTCAGATCGAGAGGGAGCTGCAGCGGAGCCGAGCGTACGGCCAGGCCACGCCGGTGCCCGTGGTCCCGGGTGGACTGATCGGCGATGCTGGAACCGGCACCCCTGGGGGCGATGCTGGCGGCGATGATGCTGCAGCGGCCCTGTACAACTCTGCCCAGAACCAGTTCAACCGCGGCGCTTACGCGACCGCACGAGCGGGCTTCGCGGAGTATCTCCGCATCTACTCCGATAGCGAGCTGGCGCCCGATGCTCAGTTCTATCTGGCGCGCACGCACGAGGAGACGGATGATCCCGCCGCCGCACTGGCGGAGTACGCTCGGGTGCTGGAGCTGCACCCGAACTCCCGTCGTGCTCCGTCGGCTCTCTACGCGAGCGGCCGAATCGAGCTGGATCGGGGAAACACCCAGGATGCCATCGAGTTTTTCTCGCGCGTCGTCCGAGGCTATCCCAACAGCGATGAGGCCATCCTTGCCGAGCGACGTCTCAGCGACCTCCGACAGTAGCCCAGCCTCGAGCCCAGCAGCCCGCTGCTTCTAGCGGCGTCGCCTCCCTCTCGGCTGCCGGGAACACCGTGCGCTGTCCGAGCTGCCAGCACCTCGACGATCGAGTCGTCGACTCGAGGCTCGTCCGAGCCGGCAGCGCGGTCCGTCGCCGCCGCGAGTGCGCGGCATGCGGGCGCCGCTTCACGACCTACGAGCTCCTCGAGGAAGAACCGCTCACGGTGCGCAAGCAGAGTGGCGTCGTCGAGCCGTTCGAACGCTCGAAGCTCAAGCGCAGCATACAGGTGGCATGCGCCAAGCGGCCGGTGGCCGACTCGATCGACGAGCTCGTGGATGCCATCGAGGAAGAGCTGGCGAGCTCCGCCGGCCGGGAGGCGAACACGGCGCGCATCGGCGAGCTGGTGATGGAGCGCCTCTCAGGCCTCGATCAGGTCGCGTACGTTCGCTTCGCCTCGGTGTACCGAAACTTTCAAGAGACCACGGAGTTCGAGCAGGAGGTACACGAGCTGCAGAGACGCCGGCGATACGAGGCACCGGGACAGGCTGACTTATTCCGCGACTCGAGGAATCGGGCCGACGGGCCATCCGGTGAGGAGTGATGCCCCCCGACAGCGCCGAGATGCCGTTCTTGGACCACCTCGAAGAGCTGAGGTGGCGCATCATCTGGAGCCTGATCGCGATCATTGTGGGCTCCGTGATCGGCTTCTTGGCCGTCGTCGAGTTGAACGTGATCGGCGTGCTGGAACGGCCGATTCAGGAGCTTCTGCCGGGCCGCAAGCTCGTATTCACCAGTCCGACCACGCCCTTCTTCGTGAGCTTGAAGCTGGGGGTCGCCGTCGGTTTGCTGCTGGCGCTTCCGGTGCTGATCTATCAGGCGTGGGCTTTTCTCTCGCCCGCTCTCAAACAGAGCGAGCGCAGGTACGTCGTGCCGGGAGCCATGGGCGGCATCATCCTGTTCGCCGCCGGCGTTGGCATGGCCTACTTCCTGGCCCTCCCTATCGGCCTTCGCTTCCTGCTGTCGTTCCAGGCGGAGAGCCTCGCCCCGATCATCACCATCGATGAGTATCTAAAGTTCGCCACCGGCGTGATCCTGGCGTTCGGCGTGCTCTTCCAGCTTCCCGTCGTCCTCGTCGTACTGGGCCTGCTGGGGATCGTGACGCCCGCGTCGCTCGCCAAATACCGCCGACACGCGATCGTCATACTCGCCGCGCTCTCGGCCTTGCTGACCCCGGCCGACCCGGGGACGATGCTCATGCTTCTCATGCCGCTCGTCCTGCTGTACGAGCTCTCGATCTGGCTCACCCGCGTGATAATCCGCCGCAAGGACGACGGCGCCGAGGAGAGCAGACCTCTCCGGGAACGATGAAGCCGGCCAGGCGGGCGCTCGCGGTGTGCGCGGCCTTCGCGGCCTGCTCCGCGCTACCCTGGCAGGCCGGCTTCGCGCAGGAGGGCGGAGCTCCGCCGGATTCCGTTCCTCCCGACTCCGTGCCGCGGCTCGACCCGCGGATCCTCGATGCCCAGCGCGGCGGCCTGCCTGCCGACACCGATTCGGTGGCCGTGGACTCCAGGCGCGCCGCCAACGTAGATGCCCGGCGCGAGGCGCTCAGCGAGGGCGGCTTCCCCGAGCGAGACGATGTCTTCTCGCAGCTCGTCAACCTGCCCGGCTTTCGAATCCTCGAGTACCGTGGCGCGCGGGTCGAGCTCGACCTGGAGCTGGAATCGGTGCGGCTCATGGGGGAGGCCCAGGCCAACTACGAGATGGCAGTTCTCCGGGCCGACTCGATCACCTATTTGGCGCGAGCACGCTTCATCTCCGCGCTCGGTAACATCGCGCTCCTCGGGCCCGAGCAGTCCGAGGTCGTCAGCGACTCGGGCCCGCTCTACTACGATGTCGCGACCCTGAAGGGTACGATCTTCGATGCCGAGACCCAGTTCGCAGATCGGGGAGCGACGTGGAGGGTCCGGGGAGACGCGATTCCGACGGGCACCGATACCCTGTTCGTGCTGTCGGGGGAGTTTACCTCGTGCGAGCTCGAGCTCCCTCACTACCGCTTCGCCTCCGGACAGATCAAGCTCGTCAACGAGAACACGCTCGTGGCCTGGCCCGTGGTCCTCTACGTGGGCAACGTGCCGATCGCCTGGCTTCCCTTCATTGCGCAGGACATCCGCCCGGGACGCCGCAGCGGCCTGATTCCGCCGCGCTTCGGGATCAACGACTTCCTGAGCTCAGGGGACCTCGGGCGGCAGATCACGGACTTCGGCTACTACTGGGCGATCAACGATTTCATGGATGCCCAGTTCACGGTCGACTGGTTCGGGGGCCAGTTCACGCGGCTGAACGGTGCCTACCGGTACAAGTTCCTGAAGAACTTCCTGCAGGGAAACCTGCTTACCAGCTACAGCTTCGGAGAGACGGGCACGAACCTGTCGCTGGCCTGGAGCCATAATCAGGAGCTGACGCCGAAGACCCAGCTCAGGATCAACGCCCAGTACGTGCTGGACACGCAGGTATTCGAGGACCAGAGCTTCGATCCCCGAGAGCAAACCTCGATCATTACCTCGGATCTCGGCCTCAACCACCGCTTCGGCTTCGGCAACGTGTCGCTGAGCGCTCGGCGAAGGCAGTTCATCGAGGAGGATGGTCGGGTGGATCTCACGCTGCCCTCCTTCAACATGAGCTTCTCTCCGGTGACGCTGTTTAGCGCCCCGGCCAGCCAACAGGGGGCGTTCAGCAACCTGAACTGGAGTGGCGGTCTCAATTTCCAGCGAACCGAGCAGACCCGCGATTTAGGGGATGACAGGCGCGCCACGACGGGTGGGATAACCAGCTCCTTCACGCTCCGCGAGCTGAGCATCAGCGGCTCGGCGAACTATGACGAGCAGGTTACGGTTCCCGCCGACTCTCTGGGGAACGACCTGGCCGAGGAGCTGCAGGGCACCGGTCGCTGGAACGTCGCAGCGAGCTACCGGCTCGGGTTGGTGGGCTCGACGACGCTGCGTCCGAGGGTGTCCGTCGACGGCGCGTTGTTCCGCTCGGACAGCACGGGCCGAGACTTCATCACCGTGCCGACACGCTTCAACGTCGGCGTCACGCTTACGACGGACATCTTCGGATTCTGGCCGGGATTCGGCCCCTTCTCCAGCATCCGGCACAAGTTCTCCCCGCAGTTCACGTGGGCGTACGCGCCCGCCGTGGAGGTTCCGGATTCCATCGCCAACATCCCCGGGATTCCCGTTGCCTCCGGTGCGGCTCAGAACCGACTGCAGATCAACTTCAACCAGACTTTCGAGGCGAAGCTGAAGCCCCGGTTGCAGGAAGAGGCGCAGCGCGAGCAGCTGCAGGTTCTGGGTCCGATGGAAGCGCCCGAGGTGCGGGAGCGGCCACCGATGCCAGGCGACCTCCCGGACGAGGGGCCGTTGCCGGAGGAGCCGCTGGAGGATGAGTTGCCGCCGGGGGATGAGTTTCCGCTGGAGGGACCGGAGGTCGACGCCGTGGCGGACCCCGCCGCTGCCGATTCGCTGGCGCTCTTAGCGGCGCAGGCGCAGGCGGACAGCGCCGACGCGGCACGAGCTGGCCCAGACGCGCGGTCGGGACTGGAGCAGGTTGCGCGGAGGCGGCCGGCCACCGAGCAGAGCGTCGTTCTCCTCTCGTTGAACTCCACTCCGCTGGTGTTCGACTTCGAGCGCAAAGACCAACCGAAGCTGGTCACCGAGCGGTGGCGCACCAGTATCACGTCGGACCTGCTGCGCGGCGTGGCCACGAACATCGAGTTCGACCTCTTCAAAGGCTCCGGCTCCGACCGGGATTTCAGCATGTTCCTGTCCTCGGTAGGCGCCAGCTTCGGCTTCGGCTCATCCCGAAGTCTCGGGTCGATCTTCGGAATCGGCAGGAGCGGTAGGGATCAACCCCTTGCGTTGGCGAACTCGTCGCAGCGCCTGGATTCCCGCCGACGTCTCAACTCCTTTGACCCGGACGATCGCTTCGACGGTGGCTCGTCCGGCCCCTGGAACGTTCAGTTCAATTACTCCTTGGTCCGTTCGCGGCCGGAGGAGGGCGGTGACGAGAGCCAGTCGGTGGGCGGCACCATAGCGCTGCGGCCGACGCCCAACTGGCGGATGCGCTGGACGACGCAGTACAACATCACTCAAGGCCAGTTCGGGGCACAGATCGTGACCCTCGAAAGGGACCTGCACCGCTGGCAGGCTATCTTCGGCTTCAGCAAGTCACCGAACGGTAACCTGATCTTCAACTTTTCCATCGGCCTGAAGGATGCGCCGGAGCTCCAATTCGGATACGACCAGCAGGGTTTGTCGGGCTTTCCCTGAGCTCGCGCGCTGGGGCGCAACCGCGGGAGAACTCGGTCCTTTCGGCTTTGACAATCGCGACGGAGGCTCTCTACATTGGGCCGCGCTCTTGCCGAATTCGGGCTGCCGGCCCGAGGCGGGTGCAGGTACGCCCAAACGCTCGTTCCCGACGGAACAGAGGATGTTCGAAGCCGCTCCCCCCACCCTGCAGATAGTCAAGGAGCCGGTCGCTCAGCGTCTCGAAGAGGTTGAGGCCGCCATCATGAACATGGTGCCGGCGGGCTACGAGGCGACCGACGAGGTAAGCGAGTACATCCTCTCCCGGCGCGGGAAGCTCTTCCGGCCGGCGATCCTCCTGCTGGCGAACGGGGTCGGGGATCAGCCGTCCGAGAACGCGATTCGCCTTGCGGCGGTGGTGGAGCTGATCCACGTGGCGACCCTGGTCCACGATGATGCGGTCGACCACTCCGTCCGGCGGCGCGGCCTTCCAACGGTGAACGCGCGATTCAGCCACCAGATCGCGATCATAATGGGGGACTACCTCTACTCGAGGGCGGTCATGGAGCTTGCCCCCCTGGGCGATGTCGAGCCGATCTACATGCTGGGACGTGCAGCTAACCGCATGACAATTGGTGAGATGCGGCAGTTGTTATCACATGATACATTAACGTTCTCGGAAGAGGATTACTATCGCCTCTGCGAGTGCAAGACCGCCGCGCTCATGGCCGCCGCCTGTGAGCTCGGCGGGATGTACGGAGCTGGCTTCACGCGCGATACGTTGAAGGACTTCGGCTTCAACCTGGGCATGGCGTTTCAGGTTACGGACGACCTGCTCGACTACACGGCACCGACGGACGTGACCGGAAAGCCGAGCGGGCAGGACCTGCGGGAGCACAAGGTCACCCTCCCGTTGATCGCCGCGCTTCGCGAGATGTCACCGTCCGATCGAAGCGTGGTGCGAGACCTGTTCAACAAGCCCGATCCTCCCGATGATGCCGTTCGGACGGTCGTAGAGGCCGTCGGCCGGACCGGGGGGCTGGAATACGCCAGGAACCGCGGCGAGGAGTATGGCGATCGGGCGCGAAGTTGCTTGGACGACCTACCGGTAGGCGATTGTCTGGATGCGCTTCACGCGGCGGTCGACTTTGTGACACAGAGGCAGAGCTGAGCGATGGAGTACGGACGACGTAAGGCGACGGCGCGCCGCGTGGCGCTGATCGTCGCGGGCGGGTTGCTCCTGGGCGGCCTGGTTACCTCGCTGTTGATCCTGGCACTGCCCCCGAGCGCCGCGAGGCAGTTCTTCATCACGACCGTGTCGGCGAGCCTCGGGCCGTTGTCGATCGATCTCCACGTGGTGGCGATCACGCTCGGCCCGCTCATGCTGCGCTTGAACATTCTGAGCGTGATAGGGATATTATTGGTTGCGTGGTTCGCGAGGTCGCTTCTGTAGTACGACCCTGCCGTGGGGGCATTGCCATGTTTGGTGGACTCGGAATGTGGGAGCTTCTCCTCATCTTCTTCATCATCTTGCTGTTCTTCGGAGCGAGACGCCTGCCGGAGATCGGCAGTTCGCTGGGCAAGGGAATCCGGGAGTTCAAGGACTCCGTGACGGAGATCGAGCGAGGGGGCGGATCCGAGATATCGGGCGGCCAGGAGGAGGCGTCACCCTCCTCGAAAACCGAGGCGACTGAGCCGACTGCGGGGCGTGCCGATCCCTAGGAGCCGAAGGGCGAGTTCGCCTGCTGCGCTTGCTGGGCCAAGCGGTCCCTGAGATCGATGACGTCCGCCTCCTCGCGAAGCCCCTGAAGCCATTGACTCAGCTGTTGCTGTTGCTGCTGCAGGGTGAGCTGAGCCCGTATCCCGTCCTTCGTCGCCTCGAACGACTCGATTGACGGCTCGGATCGCTCCAGCACCTCCAGAATAACGATCGTCTCGCCTGCGTCTGCCGGTCCGCCCGTGACTCCCTGCGGTAGGCCGAACGCTTCGCCCATCGCTTCCGTGTCGCGGCCGAGGCCTGGTACGAACTCCAGCCTCGTGAATGATTGGGTGACCTGCTCCGGCCAGCCGGTGCTCTGACTGATGTCGGCGAGCATGGCGCCGTCCGAAACAGCTTCCGCCGCCATGCGCATGGCGGCTTCCTTCCTCTTCTGCCGGAGCAGCAGCTCCTCGATGCTTGCCTCCACCTCGGTCAGGTCGAACGTTCCGCCCTCACGCACGTCAGCGAGCTCGAGAATGTGGAAACCGCTCGCGTTCTCGAAGAACTGACTGAGGTCCCCGACGACGGTCGTCGGGTCGAACGCCCAATCCACTCCCACTCCGAGGGCGCCCGCACCCGGCACGAATTCCGTCGCCTCCGTAAGGGTGATTGCCTCACGGATCTGGACGCCCAGCGAGTCGGCAGCCGTCTTCAGGTCCCTGTCCAGCGCAATGCCTTCCAGCTCATCCAGCTGGTCAAACAGCACGTCCTCGGTCTCGTCGGAGAGCTGGACCGGGATGAGGATGTGGCTCGCCGTGGCCGTGTCGCCATCGCGGGTGTCCACTCTCAGCAGGTGGTAACCTCGCGGCGAGAGGATCGGTTCGGAGATCCCCCCAACGTCGGTCGAGAAGGCCGCGTCCCCGAGGGGGCCCGCCAGGTCGCCTCGAGCGAAGCGACCCAGGCTGCCGCCGCTTTCTGCGGTCGCCTGATCGGCCGATTGGCTCCGCGCCGACTCCTCGAACTCCGCCTCGCCAGCCAACAGGATCTGGCGTAGCGAGTCCGCCCGGGCCGCCGCCGCCGCCGTGTCTCCAGCCGACGGAGCGGCCGAGAGGCTGACGATGCTCACGATCGCGGTTGCCGGTTTTTCGTAATCGTCGCGATGCTCACGGTAATAGGAGCGGATGTCGTCGTCCGACACGACGATCTCCGACACGTCGACGTCGGTCATTGGGTCGACGGTCACGTAGCGGACGCGGGCCGTCTGACTGCGGTCCCGATAGGCACCCCAGACCTCGTCATCGCTCACGAATACCGACGACTGGATCTGCTCAGCGAGTTTCTGCCGGGGCAAGATGCTCCGGTAGAACGACTCGATCTGAAGCAGAAGAATCTCGTCGACGATCGGGTTGGCGAAGAACTGCCGATACTTGTCGTAGTCGAAGCTGCCGTCCGTCTGGAAGGCCGGATGGCCCATGAGATCGGGTGGCGGGGCCGTTCGGAACGCCTCTTGAACTTCGGCGTCGCTGATCTTGATCGAGAGACGGTTCAGCTCCTGCTCGAGCAGCACCTGCGAGATCATGGTCTCCCACGCGGCGTCCCGGATTCTCCGAGCCTCTTCGTCCGTGAGCGGCCGGTCCGCCTGAGAGCGTCCGATGTTCAGGCGTCCCTCAAGGAGCTGGTTCCACTGCGCCAGCCTGATCTCCTGGCCGTTCACCGTGAGCACCACCGGGTTCGGCCCGGTCGCCGCTGATGATTGGCGGCTCTGTACCCAGTCGAAGACGAGCCAGCCCACGAAGGCGATCGAGAGGAGGAGCATCACCCATTTGGCGCTGTCCCGCATCGCACCCATGACCATCACACACCGTCCCTGCCGACAAAAAAGCGAAACGGCCCCTAAAGGCCGCGGATCTCTGCCACCTGAAAACCGACTGTCGAGCGCTCGGCAAGCTAGCGCGCACGGCGGTACGCGGCAACCGAAATGCCCCTATTTTCGTTGACTTCCCCGGATCGAGTCGGGTACCTTGCAAGCTGTTCATCGGCGCCTCGAGCGCGATGCGAACCATTCACCCTTCCCGTCGCAGCCGGCCCATGCAGTCCGACCATATCGAAGCAAGCCAGATTCGCAGATTCGAGCGGCAGTACGAGGAGAACCCTGAGAGCTTCGTGTTCGCTCGCCTGGCCGATGCCTACCGAAAGGCCGGGAACGCGGAGCGAGGCCTGGAGATCCTCGAGCGAGGCCTCGAGCGGCATCCAGAGTACATGAGCGCTCACATCGTTCACGCGCGCTGCCTCATGGATCTCGGGCGCCAAGAAAAGGCCGTGGCGGCGTGGAGCAGGGTTCTCGAGCTGGATCCGCAAAACCTCGTCGCGCTGCGCGCGCTGGCGGAGCTGGCCATCGCGGCTGGAGACCGGGTCGTCGCGCGGACGTGGGCCGAGCGGCTCTTGCACGTCGATCCCCTGAACGAGGAGGCCGCCCGTCTCGTGGCAGAAACGGCCCCCGATATCCCCTCGAGGGCAGATCACGATACCGTCGATGCAGCGGCGGAGCGGGAGAGTGTCGATGCGACGGGTGATCCAGCCGCGGACCCGGACGAGTCCGGGACGTCGCGCCACTCGGGCATGATTACCGAGACGATGGCCGATCTTTACGTACGGCAGGGGCTCTACGAGGAGGCCTCCTACATCTACTGGGAGCTCGTCAAGCGTCGGCCCGCGGATCCGAACCTGCGCGAGCGCCTCGCACAGGCGCAGGCACTGGCCAGCGGGTCGTCGAAGGTCGAGGGCGAGCGTTCCGTCGTTCCCCTGTCGACGAGCACTCCTGTGGGTGTGGAACCGTCGCAGGAAGAGGACACCAGCCCTAAACGAGAGGAAAGGGAGGCGCCGGAGGGGCCCGATGACGCCGCTGCCTCCGCTGCCTCCGCTGCAGATTCCGCGAGTGGCGCCGCTGCCTCCGCCGCAGATCCCGCGGGGGCCGCTGGCATCCGCTCTCATCTTCAAGCGTTGATCCGGGGCAATGCCGATGTCGAGCCACTCATCCTCGACGATCCGCAAACGGAGACGGACGGACGGTCGCCGGGCCAAGAGGTGCCGCATGAGGATTCCGAACGCGACCGATCGTTCTCGGGATTCGGCGAATGGCTCCGTAGCCGCAGGCGTTAGCGTCCGTTGAGAATCGGCGTCCTGCACGGCCCCAACCTCAACCTTCTGGGCCGCCGTGATCCCGCTCAGTACGGCGAGCTCACGCTCGACGCCATCGATCGCCTCCTTCGCGAGCGGGCGGAGGATCGCGGGGTCGACCTCGTCGTCGTCCAATCCAACCACGAAGGCGTGCTCATCGATTGGATTCACGAGCAGATGGAGAGGGTCGACGGCTGGCTCGTCAACCCGGCGGCTCTCGGCCACACGAGCTATGCTCTGCGTGACGCGCTGGAGGCCTCGGGCAGGCCGTTCGTGGAGGTTCACCTCTCGAACGTGCATGCGCGGGAGCCGTTTCGCGGCCGATCGGTCCTGGCGCAGATCGCCCTCGGCGTCGTTTCTGGCTTTCGCGCAGACAGCTATCTGGTGGCGCTCGACGCGCTGTTGGCACATCTGACGACGGACGTGACGGACGACACGGAGTGACCACGGCAGCCGAGATTCGCCGCGACCGGATCACGAAACTCAGGATCGAGCTCGTCAATCACGGCCTGGATGCGGCCTTGCTTACCCACGGGCCCAACGTGCGCTATCTGTCAGGGTTCAGCGGATCGAGCGGCATGCTCGTCGTCCTTCCCGAAGAGGCCGGCCTGATCACGGATTTTCGTTACGAACAGCAGGCTGGCGAGGAGGTAGACGGGGTCGCGGAAGTCCTCGTGGCCCGCGATGGCTTGTCATCGATGTTGGCGGAGCGTCTCAAGGACCGCTCGCAGGTCCGCAAGGTTGGCTTCGAGGCCGGCTACGTGAGCGTGCGCGACCGTCGCGAACTCGGTGAGCGTTGCGCGAGCGTCGTGTGGGACGATCTCCCTCAGACGGTGGAGCGGCTGCGAACTATCAAGGACGCTGCGGAGCTCGCGTCCATCGACCAAGCTGTTCAGGTCGCCGAACGGGCGCTGGAGGAGACGTTGGCTACGGTCGAGGAGGGCGTGACGGAGCTCGAGCTGGCGGCCGAGCTCAACCACCGCCTGGCGCTCCAGGGCTCGACAGGAGAGCCGTTCGAGACGATCGTCGCGAGCGGGGAACGAACGGCTCTTCCCCACGCGAGCCCCTCTGAGCGACGCCTCCGGGAGGGCGACCTGCTTCTGCTCGATTTCGGCGCCACGGTCGACGGATACTGCTCCGATATCACCCGCACCGTTGTCCTGGGTACGCCGAGTCCCCGGCAACGAGAGATTCACGCGCGGGTGCTCGAGGCTCAGGAGGCCGCTCTGGCCGCAATCTGGCCGGAGGGGACGGCTGCCGATGTGGACCGGGCGGCGCGAGCAGCGTTGGAGGCCGCGGGGCTGGGCGACCGATTCGGACATTCGGTCGGTCACGGCATCGGTCTCGAGGTGCACGAAGGGCCGAGACTGTACCGCAAGTCGAAGGACACGCTGGAAGCGGGAAATGTGGTGACGGTGGAACCGGGAGTGTATCTTGCCGGCGAGGGTGGAGTCCGGGTCGAAGAGGATGTAGTCGTGGTCGAGGCCGGACACCGCGTTCTGACCTCTTCCTCGACAGCGCTGCGGGAGCTCTGACAGACGGCACGGGAGCCCCGATTCTTTTTGCCCCTTAGTGACGCTATCTTATTGGACGATAGAAGTTTATTGGATTCGCAACCCGGTCGGGATGGCTGATACATCGGATTTCAGAAAGGGAATGGTGATCGAGCGGGATGGGACGCTGTACTCGATCACGTACTTTCAGCACGTGAAGCCCGGAAAGGGCGGTGCCTTCGTCCGCACGAAGCTGAAGGACGTCATGTCAGGTGGAGTCGTCGACAAGACGTTTCGGGCTGGAGAGAAGGTGAAGGAAGTGCGCCTGGTGCGACGGCCGATGCAGTACTCGTACACCGACGGACAGCTCTACTTCTTCATGGACATGCAGACCTTCGAGATGACCCCCCTGTCGGGCGACGCGATCGGGGCGGATCAGCTTTGCTACCTCGAGGAGAACATGGTCTGCCAGGGCCTCACGAGGGACGGTGACGTCTTGGCGGTTGAGCTGCCGCAATTCGTCGAGCTCAAGGTCGTGGACACGGAGCCGGGGGTGAAGGGGGACACGGCCCAGGGGGGCACGAAGCCGGCGCGCCTGAGCACAGGTGCGACCGTTCAGGTCCCGCTCTTTATCGATCGAGGGGACGTCGTTCGAGTCGACCGCACGGTCGAAAAGTACCTGGAGCGCATCACCTAGTGTTTGATCTCGACTGGATACGAAAGCTGATCACGCTGATCGACGAATCGGAGCTCGATACGATCGAGGTTTCGCGTTTCGGGACACGCATCGTCCTGTCAAAGTCTCCGCCCGTGTCGGCTCGGCTGTCCTTCGCCGATGTCGGGGGGGATCCGGCTCCCGTCGCAGCCGTGGCGCCCGGGTCTCCGGCGACGTCCGTCGATGGCGCTGGGGCCGAGGCTCTGCCCGGTATGGCGGTGGAGGATGCCTCGACGGCCGCGGACGAGCCCGGCGAGGAGCTACTGGAGATCCACTCTCCCATGGTGGGAACCTTCTACCGAGCGCCGGCGCCCGACGCGCCGCCGTACGTGGAGGTCGGCGATCGGGTGCAGACCGGCCAGACGCTATGCATCCTAGAGGCGATGAAGCTGATGAACGAGCTCGAGTCCGAGGTAACGGGAGTGGTTCGCGAGATCTCCGTTCAGAACGCGGATCCGGTGGAGTACGGCCAGGTGCTCTTCCGCGTCGCAGAGGATGGGGCCGGCTGACCCGCCGGGGTTCGTCGATTCTCCTGAAGAGCGGGCTTTGTTCGAAAAGATCCTGATCGCCAACCGCGGCGAAGTCGCACTCCGAGTGATCCGTGCTTGCCGGGAGCTCGGCGTCCGGACCGTGGCCGTCTACTCCGAGGCCGATCGGGACTCACTACACGTGCGGTTCTCCGATGAGGACATCTGCATCGGCCCTCCCCCCGCCCGCGACAGCTATCTCAACATCCCCCGCATCCTCTCGGCGGCCGAGATCACCGGTGCCGATGCGATCCATCCCGGCTACGGGTTTCTGGCCGAGAACGCCGAGTTCGCGGAGATCTGTGAGCGAAGCGGCCTCGTGTTCATCGGGCCGACGGCCGACCAGATCCGCAAGATGGGCAACAAGGCAGAGGCGAAGCGGACGATGGACGCCGCCGGGGTGCCGATAGTGCCCGGCTCGGACGGTCCTGTCGACGACGAGGAAGAAGCGGTGGAGGAAGCACGCCGCATCGGTTTTCCGGTGATCGTCAAAGCGTCATCGGGAGGCGGAGGGAAGGGCATGCGGTTGGGCGAGGACGAGGAGCAGCTGCGCCGCGCCTTCGTCATGGCGCGCACCGAGGCGAAGGCCGCCTTCGACGACCCGACCGTGTACGTGGAGAAGTACATCTCCCGGCCACGGCACGTCGAGATACAGCTGATGGGCGATCAGCACGGAAACATCGTCCACTTCGGCGAGAGAGACTGCTCGATTCAGCGACGGCATCAGAAGCTGGTCGAGGAGAGCCCGAGCCCGGCGCTCGACGCGGAGCTCAGGGGCAGGATGGGCGACGCTGCGCTGCTGGCCGGAGCGTCGATCGGGTACAGGAACGCCGGCACGGTGGAGTTCCTGCTCGACGAGGACGGGAGCTTCTTCTTCATGGAGATGAA
>JAUVMT010000205.1 GCA_030600085.1 Gemmatimonadales bacterium
CTTCGTGAGATACGCACGCCGCTCTTTGAAGGAGGGACGTCCCGGGGCCTTTGGACCAGCGTTCGGCCCGTGCCCTCGCTTCGCGAGATACGCACGCCGCTTGGTGACGGAGGTACCTACCTCAGCCCACATGGCCGGAGCTGCCGTAACGCACCGTCGTAGCTGAGATCGGAGAGCCTCCGGACGCCGTAAGTCCCGCCCTCAGGCCGGCGGGCGTTCCCGGAGCGAGCCTCTGACGCCTCGAGGAGACTCCGCTGGGCGAAGCCCAAGGAGGCTCCGAGAATCAGGCGTCAGGAGTGAGTCGAAGGGAACCCCGGCAGCCCCCAAGGCGGGACGTGCCTAGTCCTGTGGCTCCAGGATCTCCTCGATGCGGACCAGCACGTCCTGCAGGTGAAGCCTCGTGTCACGGTCCACGCCGCGGGAGAGCGCGGCCCGGGCCTGGCGCTGGATCGTCTCCAGCTCGGCGCGGATATGCGGCCGGATGTCTGACTGGGCGACGTTCACCGGAGTGAAGAAGGCGGCCGCGGCCTGTGAGCCCTCCGGCTGGGTGAAGTCCTCCGTCATGAGGCCGGCGGCCCGGGCCAGGTAGCCGCGCTGCAGGCTGCGCCGGTAGAGGCCCACAGGTTCCGCCGTTCGCAGCTCGCGCCACACGCTCTCGCGCAGATCCTCCAGCATCTCGCCCAGGCCGTAGGCGTCGCTGCCGAGCCGCGCCTCGGACTCGATGAGCCGCTGCATGCGTCCGGCCTGCATCACGAGCCCGAGCGTTCGTACCTGGAGGACCCGGAGCCGCTCGACCGCGCCGACGTTCTCGATCCGGCTCACGATCGCTTCCGGCACCAGCCAGGTCGGAGGATCGAAGGCCTGCGTCCCGAGGAAGTCCAATGCGCGCCGCTGCGTTTCGGCCGGAACGAACTCGTAGACGGGGCCCTCCTGATCGTAGGTCTTCCGCGTTTGGATCGCCCCGCCGATGTTCGCGGCCACGTGGTCCATGTAGCGGTTCCACTGGTCGACGACCTCGCCGTACAACTCTGCCAGCTCGGCGTACTCTTCGCCCTCCTCGTACGTCCACTCGAGGAGGCCATCCAGAATCCGCTGCAGGTTGGCGATGCCGTAAGCGCCCGCCCGCATCGCGTCGTCCCCTATCGCCTCCCACATCGAGGTCGGGTCCACCAGACTCGGGTCTCCGAAGCGGTACATCGGGTCGTCCGCGTGCTCCAGGATCCAGTCGTTAAGGATGGACTGCTCATCGTCCGGCGCATCGGCCTCGAGGATCGGCCTGTACCCCCAACGGATCGAGTACTCGTCGTACGGGCCGATGTTGGGCATGAAGCAGACGCCCTCGTCTTCCGGCTGCGCGACGTAGTTGAAGCGGGCGTAGTCCATGATGGACGGCGCGGTGCCCATGCGGCATGTGAAGCTCGCGGACCTGAGAGAGTCCACCGGGTAGGCGGCGCTCGCCTTCATGTTGTGCGGCAGTCCCAGGGTGTGCCCGACCTCGTGGGCCGCCACGAAGCGTAGCAGCTGACCCATCAGCTCGTCGTCGAACCTCACCTTCCGGGCTTCGGGGTTCGCCGCCGCCGTCTGCACGAAGAACCAGTTGCGGACGAGGTTCGCCACGTTGTGGTACCAGCCGATGTCCGATTCGAGGATCTCGCCGCTGCGCGGGTCGTGGACATGAGGCCCGAAGGCATTCTGCGTCTGCGACGGGAACCAGCGAATGACGGAGTAGCGGACGTCCTCCGGACTGAACTCGGGGTCTTCTTCCGGGGAGGGGGGATCCTCGGCTCGAATGGCGTTCTTGAATCCGGCCGCCTCGAAGGCGGGTTGCCAGTCCACGATCCCCTGCTTCAGGTACGGCCTCCACTTCTCGGGCGTCGCCGGGTCTACGTAGTAGACGATCGGCTTGATCGGCTCGACGAGCTCGCCCCTGCGGAACGCCGCGGTGTCGCTCGGCTCGAGACGCCAGCGCGTGATGTACCGGCGGGTCACGGTCTTCTGGTCGCTCAGCCCGTAGTCTACCTGGGAGACGCGGAAGAAGCCGACCCGCTCATCCCACAGCCGCGGCCGCATCGGCTCCTCCGGGAGCAGGATCATCGAGTGGTTCATCTCGAGCGAGATCGTGCCGGTGGAAGTGTTGGTGGGTGGCTCGCTCGCCGAGTAGGTGAGCGCGACGCGGACTTCGATGTTGCGCGGGAAGCTCTTTACCCAGTCGACGAAGCTCCGGCTCTCGTCCAGTGCGCTCACCTTGAAGCGCTCGCGGAGCGGCTTGCTGAGACCGAGCATCTTGACGTCGCTGGCGTAGAGCTTCGTCACGTCGATCACGACGGCGCTCGAGTCCTCGTTGAGCGCCTCGATATCGAACGCCCTGACGATCGGCTCGAAGGTCGCGTTGACGACCGCCTCGTAGATCGGGAGGGAATCGGCCGCCACGAGCTCGTGCGAGGACACCCGGAGCAGGATCCGGTCATCGTGTCGCTGCCAGCGGATCGTCTGTGTGTTGTTCTTCATGCCGCCGAAGCCGAGCCGCTCCGCCGTCTTCGCCCGACGGGAGACGAGCAACATCTCGCGCTCGAGCATCGTCTCGGGGATCTCGAACAGCACCTTCTCGTCGATGCGGTGCACGACGAACATCCCGGAGTCCGAGACAGCCTCCTCTGTGACGACCTCGGCGTACGGCTTGATCTTCTCTTTCTCCTCCGACTCTTCCTGGTCGGAGGCCCCTTTTGCCTCCGCCGGCTCGTTCGAGCGAAAGCCGACCGAACACCCGCCGAGGATCGGCAGCGCCAGTACAAGCACCGCGGCGCGAATGGGGCGAGCTCGCGTCGTCCTCAGGGAGAGAACCGTCGTCATCCCTGTATCGTCGTCCTTCATCCTTTATTCACTCTATTCGCCTATTCGCCCAGCGCGGTGGAACCGCTTCTTCGCGGATCCGCCGCAAGGGAAAACGTCCCATCCGGATCCAGTCGGACGGCCGCGACGCCGCCAAAGTACATGGAGCGGTCGAACCGTCGCTGCCGCACATCCAGCTTATCGACGGGAAGGCCTTCTTCGTAGTCGACCCGGAGCCCGTCCTCCTCGAGCACCACGTGCAGTCTCGGGCTGTCTACCGCTTCCTGCAGCGGCAGGTCCAGGCGCAGGTCGTAGAGCAGGACGAGAAGCATCGCCGTCGGGATCCGGCCGGCTCCCGGAGAGCCGATCGAGAGCACGGCTCCGTCGTCACGGCGGGCGATGGTGGGCGTCATGTTGGAGTAGAGGCGCGTGCCGGGTTTCAGGGCATGGTAGCCCTCCGGGCTCAGCTCGATCTCTCCCAGGCAGTTGTTCATCCAGATCCCGGTGCCGCCGGGCATGGCGCCCGAGCCGTAGCCCGCCGAGATGGTCACCGAACAGGCGAGACCGTCCGAGTCTATCGCCGAGGTGTGGACGGTGGACGGGCTCTCCAGGGCAGCTCGCAGGACGCCGTGAGCCGCGCCGAGCAGCTCCCGCGCCATCACCTCGCGGTCCGAGAGGGACTCCACGAGCTCGGACTCGTGGCGAAACACGACCTCCTGAGCCCGGATCAGTCGCTTGAGCTCGTCTTCGTCCCATCCCTTCTTCGGGTGGCCTTCCATCAGGATGAGCATCGCGGCCAGCGCAGCCCCGCCCCGCGAAGGCATGGGCGTCGTGGCGATGTCCCATCCATCCACCGTCACGTGCAGGGGTGCGTGCGTGACGGCCTCGTACGCCTCCAGGTCCGCCATGGTGAGCACGCCGCCTCCCTCCGACAGACCGCCCACCACGAGGCGGCCCAGCTCTCCGCCGTAGAGCGCGGCCGCTCCCTCATCCGCGATCACCGCGATGCTGTCGGCCAGTCCCTCGACCCTCACGGGCGCGCCTCGCGCAAGAAGGTCGCCGCTCGCGTCGTGAAGCGCCTCGTAGCTCGGTGGGTCCCAGCCGAACACCGACTCTCCCGAGTGGATGAGGTAGTCGTAGGAGGGCTGCGATAGCGGAAAGCCATCCCTGGCGTACTCGTGGGCCGGTTCGAAGAGTCGCTTCCAATCGACCTCCCCATAGTGGCTCGAGGCGATGTCGAAGGCGGCGAGCAATCCCGGGGTGCCCACCGAGCCAGGTCCGATCGTTGTCGAGACCCCTCCGCCGTACTCCATCCAGACGTCGATCCGGCCGCCGCCGAGGCGCTCCTCGGGCAGGCCCCGGCCCGGCATCTCCACATGGCCGTCGATCAGGATCGGCGCTTCATCGGGCGGGCAGATCATCACGAAGGCGCCGCCGCCCAATGAGCTGACGCCGGGCTCGGTGACGGCGGAGACGAGCGCTCCCGCCAGCGCCGCGTCCACGGCTTTTCCCCCGACCTTCGAGAGCCGAGCTCCCGCATCGGCGGCGAGCGCACAGCTGGACGCCACGGCGATCACTGAGTGCTCACCGTCCGAGCCGGTTCGCGA
>JAUVMT010000075.1 GCA_030600085.1 Gemmatimonadales bacterium
ATGCTGGAGCTGGCGCGCGAGAATCAGCGGAAGGCCGGCGTCGAGAACGTCGAGTTCCTGAAGGGCGAGATCGAGGAGATCCCCCTGCCGGACGATTCAGTGGACGTGATCATCTCCAACTGCGTGATCAACCTCTCGGCGGACAAACCGCGAGTGCTCGCGGAGGCGTTTCGGGTGCTTCGGCCGGGCGGGCTCTTCGCCGTATCTGACATCGTCGTGCGGGGCGACATGCCCGAGGCGATCCGAAGGAGCGTCGAGCTCTGGGTCGGGTGCGTGGCCGGCGCGCTGGAAGAGGAGCAGTACCTGGGGCTGCTTCGGGACGCTGGTTTCGCCGACGTCGAGATCGAACCCACTCGGATCTACCGGGTGGCCGACGCCGCGGATTTCCTCGAGGAAGCCGGTCTCGATCCGGCGGTCATAGCTCCCCTGGTCGACGAGAAGTTCATGGCGGCGTTCGTCCGCGCACGGAAGCCGGCGACCTGAGCGCGCCTTGAGCGGATCGGGCCGCTTTCTTCTCTACGGCTCCTACGGCTATACCGGGCGCCTCATCGCCCGGCTGGCCGTGGAGCGCGGCTTCGAGCCGGTTCTGGCGGGGCGCAACGAGGAGGCCCTCCTGGAGCAGGCCGAACAGGAAGGTCTGCGGCACGTCGTCGCGGCTTTGGACGACCCGGAGGCCCTGGATCATGCGCTGGCGGATCTTCCGCTCGTTCTCCACTGCGCGGGCCCGTTCTCCCGGACCTTCGGGCCGATGGTGGAGGCATGCCTGCGCTCGGGTCGCCACTACCTGGACATCACCGGCGAGATTGCCGTCTTCGAGGCGGCCGCCGAGCTGGATGATCGCGCCCGGGAGGCCGGGGTCATGCTGATGCCGGGTGTCGGCTTCGATGTGGTGCCCACCGACTGCCTGGCCGTGCACCTGAAGTCCCGACTTCCCTCCGCCACTCGACTCACACTCGCCATTCTCTCCGGCAGCGGCGTCTCGCGGGGTACGGCGCTCACGATGGCCGAGCAGCTGGGCAAGGGAGGCCTGGTGAGGCGCGCCGGCCGGCTGACCCCCGTACCGGCAGGTTGGAAGTCGCGCACCTTCGACTTCGGCACCGGTCCCCACGCCGCCGTTACGCTGCCCTGGGGCGACGTGGCGACGGCGTACTACAGCACCGGAATCGGGGAGATCGAGGTCTATGCCGCTGCGCCTCCCGGCGTGCAGCGCGTGATTCGTGGCACGGGCCGCGTCGGCTGGCTGCTGCAGAGCGGGCCGGTGCGAAGCCTGATCGAGCGAGGCATCCGACGTCGGGTGGCCGGCCCGAGCGCCGCTCAGCGCGCTCGCGGAGAGACCCGCATCTACGGTGAGGTCGCCGACGATGACGGTCATTCCGTCTCGGCGGTTCTGGTGGGTCCGGAGGGATACCAGTTCACCACACTCACGGCGCTCGCGGTTCTCGAGAGGGCACTGGCCGGGGAGTCGCCGCCCGGATTTCAGACACCCGCCAAGGCGTACGGCCCCGACCTCACGTTGGGGATCGAGGGGGTCGATCTCCTTCCTGGAGACTTTACAACATAAAGTACTTGGTTTATCTTTCCCTGGGCTCGTGCCAGGTGTAGGTGGGTGCTGCGCCGCGTGCGAAGCGCCCGGCGTGGAGGGTGAGCCCAGCCTGGATAATCCCGAAAGAAGGACGTCGAGATGGGTCTGAGCGCCAGGGAAAAGATGATGATCGTCCGGGGTGGAGCCGTCTACCTCGCCGTTGTGCTGCTCGTCGTCGCGTCCGCGAGGCTGGGCCTCGTTCCAGGCGCCGGAGAAGTGGGCGGCGCCGATGGACTGTTTACGCACCCCTATCGCCTCGCCATGGCGATCGCGGGCTTCCTTCTGGCAGCCGCGCTCGGCACCTGGTCCGCCGTGGCCGGCGTCACGACACGCCGGATCTGGCTGGGCCTGATGCTGCTGGCGGCGGGAGGAGCCGTCGCGCTCCTGGCCTCCGAGATCGCGCCGGCGATCCTCTATCCGGACGATCGCTACCCGGTCGCCTTCAGCTGGATGTTGGGAGGCAGTCCGGTGGCGGTGGTCACGTGGCTTGCCGCCACGGCTGGTGGCTGGGCAACCGGGAGAGAAGGCTCCGCCTCGCCGGCCTAGGGAATTCGGCCTGACTGCAGGGGCCGGGGCTGTCAAACCCTAGGGCGGGCCCAGGACCATCTCTTCCGTTTCCGGCGCGTCGATCCGCCGGACCGGCACGCCCACGTAGGTGGCGTTGGCCTCCAGCCGTCGGTGCTTCGGAACCACGCTCAGCGCCCCGACCTGCGCGTTGTCGCCGATCTCGACCCCTATCCCAATCACGCTACCCGTGCCCACGGTGACCCCGTTTCCGAGGCGCACGAAGGCCGTCTTCACGATCCCGGCCTCGACCGTGTGCCCCGACAGGTGCACGTCGGAGCCGATCACCACGTGATCTCCGAACTCCAACAGGTTATGGTCCGACATCGAGAGGCTGTTCACGAACACACCGCGTCCCAACCGCGCACCGTTCAGCTTCAGGTAGAAGGACCACACCGGGGTGGAGCGGTAGAAGACGCCGGCGAATAGCCGTACGATGTGCTGGGAGACCATGTAGCGGGCCCAGCGCAGCAGCGGCCACTCCACGTCGCTGATCCGCATCTCCATGTCCGGGGGGCTTCGCCACCCGAGGATGCTGGTGATCAGGGCCGAGAGCAGCATGAGTCCGAAGGCGAACAGCAGGTACGCCGGCACGAAGGAGAGGGCCAGGGCGAAGATCCGCACGCCATCCGAGGGGTACGGCCAATGAAAGTGCCATTCCCAGAAGAGGGCGGCGGGCAACACGGATGCCGCGAAGATGAAGCTCTCGACGAAGAAGCCGGTGAGCACCGTCCACGCGACGCGTGCAATCTTCCATGCTCGATCTTCGGTCGGCGACATGACGGAATGTACGGATGTCATCCCCTTACGTGTCTAGAAGGCCGGGCTACGGGCTCGGTGCTGCAGCCGGGACGGATGCCGTCCAATACGATCCTCGCATCGCCATCGAGGGAGAGGGCCCTCCCTTCGTCTGCGTCCCGGGCATGGACGGAACGGGCCTCCTCTTCTATCGCCAGATACCGGAGCTCTCGTGCAAGTACCGGGTCGCGACCTACACGCTTCGGGGCTCCGCCACGCACATGCGCACGCTCGTGGAGGATCTCGCGAGCGTCGTGGCGCAGGCGTCGCCATCCGGGGGAAAGGCGGTCGTGTTCGGCGAGTCGTTCGGCGGCGCCCTGTCGATGTCGTTCGCCCTCGCACGTCCCGAGCTCGTGGAGCGGCTCGTGGTCCTCAACGCCTTCCCGTATTTCCGCCCGCAGCTGCGCCTGAAGCTCGCCATCGCCTGGATCCGTACGTTCCCATGGAAGACGATGGCCCTGGTGAGGCGGTTGACCGCCACCCGGATGCACTCCCGCTACACGCACCGGGACGAGATCCGCCGGTTCCTGGAGCTGACGGGCGGCACGACCAAGGAGGGCTACCTGAACAGACTGAGGATCCTGCAGGAGTACGATCTTCGCGAGCGCCTTGGGGAGATCGGGGTCCCGACGCTGCTTCTGGCCGCGGATCGCGATCACCTGGTCCCGTCGGTTGAGCAGGCCTCCTTCATGGCCGAGAGGATCCCCGAGGCCGCGCTACGGGTCCTGAAAGGACACGGGCACGGGTGCCTGCTGGCGCCCAACCTCCACCTTGCGCGCATTGTGACGGAGTGGCTTGGCTCCGCGAGCGACCCGAACCAAGGGGATTGAGAATGCTCCGTTCGACCCGTGCCTGCCTTCTTCTCGGGACCCTGTCAGCTTTCGCGGCGGGGCTGGCCGCCGCGCCTGCCGGCGCTCAGCCGGCGGCGGGGCACTCCGGCGCGCCGCGCCGGCCGGTCTCCACCTATTCGATCGTGGCTCGGGACTCGACGACAGGAGAGTTGGGCGTCGCCGTGCAGTCGCACTGGTTCTCGGTCGGCTCCGTCGTGCCCTGGGCGGCGAGCGGTGTCGGCGCCGTGGCCACGCAGTCCTTCATCGATCCCGCCTACGGGGCCCTCGGGCTCGAGATGATGAGGAGCGGAAAGAGCGCGCCCGAGACCCTGGCTGGCCTCGTCGCCTCGGACGCAAACGAGGCGGTCCGGCAGGTCGGGATGGTGGATGCGCAGGGGCGGACGGCCGTCCACACGGGCGCCTCGGCGATCGCCGAAGCGTGCGACCGGACCGGACCGGCGTTCACGGTTCAGGCCAACCTGATGCTGAAGGAGGGCGTCTGCAGCGCGATGGTCAGCGCCTACACGACTTCCTCCGGCGACCTGGCCGAGCGACTGATGACGACGCTCGAGGCGGCCCAGGAGGCGGGTGGAGATCTCCGCGGAAAGCAGAGCGCTGCGTTGCTCGTCGTCGCGCGCCACCCGAGCGGGCGTCCCTGGGAGGATCGACTCTACGATTTGCGGGTGGAGGATCACCCGGATCCGCTCGTCGAGCTACGCCGCGTGCTCACCGTCGCGCGGGCATACCGGCATATGAATGAAGGAGATGAGCACGTCACTGCGGGGGAGATCGACCGCGCCCTGGAGGAGTACCGCCGTGCGGAGGAGCTTCTGCCCGGCCGCTCCGAGCCGATCTTCTGGCATGCCGTGACGCTCGCGTCGGAGGGGAACGTCGAAGAGGCGCTGCCGCTGTTCTCCAGAGCCTACGAGCTCCATCCGGCGTGGCGAGAGCTCGTGCCACGCATCGTCGCCGTCGGCCTGCTGCCGGACGATCCCGAGCTGATCGACCGGATCCTCGGGACCGGCCGCTAGCCCGCTCTCGCGTTGCTGGCCGATTTTAGAGCCTCATAACGATCACACAACCTGGAGGGAGAGCTTCCGATGGAAGAGCTGATTCCGATCGTCGCGATCGTCATGGGGATGATGACGATCCTGATCCCGATCACCGGTTTTACCGCACGCTTTGCGCTGAAGCCGATCGCCGAGGCCGTGGCGAGGATGAAGGAGGCTCAGGGCTCCGGACAGCACGTGGCCCTGCTCGAGCAGCGAGTCGCGCTCCTCGAGCAGCAGCAGTCGAACACGGAGGCTGACCTCGAGAAGGTCCTGGAAGTGCAGCAGTTCCAGGAGAAGCTGCTCTCGTCCGCCGGCGAGGAGGCCTAACGGCTCGCACCCTCTGCTGTCGAGGCCGCTACTCGTACCGCAGAGCCACGGCCGGATCGACCCGGGTCGCTCGCAGCGCCGGGATGTACGAGGCCACCATGCCCACCACGGCCAGGACGACGGCGATCAGCGCGAACACGAACGGATCCCACGGCTCGACCTGGAAGAGGACGAGAGCCAAGCCACGTGATAGCAGCGCCGCCAGCGCCAGGCCTAGCGCCATCCCGATCCCTACCTGCACCGCGCCCTGCTTCAGCACCAGCCGCAGCACGTCGCGGCCCTGGGCGCCGAGCGCCATGCGGATGCCCATCTCCGCGGTGCGGTTGCTCACGGAGGCGGACATCACGCCGTAGAGTCCGACGGCCGCCAGGAACAGGGCCACGAAACCGAAGACCATGAACAGATTCCCGAAAATCCGGAAGAACCAGGTCTGCTCGTCGATCGCGGCCTGGTGCGTCTGCACCCAATAGAGCGGGATGTCCTGGTCAACGGCCATGACGTCGTCCCGGGCGCCGGCCGCGAGGGTCATCGGGTCCTCGCCCGCCGAGCGGAGCGCCACGTAGGCGAAACGGGTGTCGTACTGATCGAGCGGGAAGTACACGCCCCAGGGGTCCTCCTCCATGTTGGAGAGTCCCTGCATGTACATGTCGGGCACGACGCCCACGATGGTGCGCCAGGGCTCCTCGGTCTCGGAGTCGCCTTGACGGACGCGCTTCCCGATCGCCGAGCCCTCCGGATAGAATTGCTCGACGAAGCTCTGGTTCACGATCGCGACTGGCATCGCGCCGTTCGTGTCCTCGGGTCCGAACGTGCGGCCCTCGAGGACCTTCACCCCGTAGACGTCGAGGAAGTCCGGAGAGACCGTCGCGAACCGCGCCATCGGGTAATCCTGGTCACGGTCGTAGGCCTCGCCCTCGATCCCGAACTGGCTGCCGTAGGACCAGGCTCCCGGCAGGGCGGTCACGATCGCTGCCGCCTCCACGCCCGGGCGCTGCTCCACGCGGCGCAGCACCTCGCGATAGAACTCTCTCCGGCTGGTCGTGTCGGGATAGTCGGCTTCGAAGAGCCCCATGCGTGCCGTGAAGGTGGTTTCCGTGTCGAAGCCGTAGTCGATCGTGTTGAGGTTGGTGACGCTCTTGATCATCAGCCCGGCGGCGACGAGGACGCCCAGCGAGAGCGCGATCTCGCCAACGACGAGGCCCTTGCTGAGCTTGCCTACGCGGAAGCCGGACGAGCCCCACGACTCGTCCTTCAGAACCTCGTTGACGGCGCTGCCGGACGCCTGGATTGCCGGGAGGATGCCGGCCAGCACGCCGGCCAGCACGGTGACCCCGATGACGAAGATCAGCACGACCGTGTTGAGGCCGATGTCGATCCAGAACGGTGGGTCCGTGGGCGCAATAGCCCGATTGAACATTCCGATCCCCAGAACCGAGATCCCGATCCCCAAAACCGCCCCGGCGCTCGCGAGCACGACTCCCTCGCCGAGGAGCTGCATGATGACGCGGAGGCGGCTGGCGCCGACCGCGCTTCGAATGGCGAGCTCCTTCGAGCGCGTCGCGGCTCGGGAGAGGAGGAGGTTCGCGACGTTGGCGCACGCCACCAGCAGGATGAGGAAGACGGCCCCCAGCATCGTGAAGAGCATGGCCCGTGGTTCCGCGCCGATGTACTCCTCGACGAACGGCTGCAGCACCGCTCCGACGCCTTCGTTCGTCTCGGGGTATTCCTCGGCCAGGCGGACGGCGATCGCCTGCATCTCGGCCGACGCCTGGTCCATGTTCACGCCGTCCCTCAATCGCCCGTAGACCTCCAGCGTCAGGCCCTCGCCCCGCTCGAGCTCCAGCGGGTCCATCCGAAGAGGCAGCCATACGTCCTCGGCGATCGGGAAGCGGAAGCCCTCGGGCATGACCCCGATGATCGTCGTCTGCTCGCCGTTCACGCGCGCGACCTGGCCCACGACCTCGGGGTCGCCGTCGAAGCGGTCCTGCCATACGTGGTGGCCCAGGAGCATGACGGGATCGGCGGCCGGCGTGTCCTCCCCCTCCTGGAAGTTCCGCCCCAGGGCGGGCTGCACCCGGATCAGCTCGAACGCGTTGGCCGAGATGAAGGCGCCGTCGTAGCGCTCCGGACGCTCCGTGCCCGCCAGGTTGACGGTCCCCGAGTAGAAGCCCGCGAGGCCTTCGAAAGAGGTCTGAGCTTCCCGCCAGTCCAGGAAGTCGTGGATCGGGACCTCCATGCTCTCGATGTCTTCGGCGAGGTTGTTGCGCTCGAGGTGGACGAGCTTTTCGGCTCCCTCGAAGGGCAGGCCCTTCCACACGGCACCGTAGACGATGCTGAACATGATCGTCGTGAGGCCGATTCCCAGGCCCAGCGCCAGCACGGCGATCAGGCTCGTGCCCGGGTTCTTGCGGAGCCTTCGCACCGCGTAACGAAACTCCTTCAGCAGTCCGCTCACTGGCCCACGACCTCGTAGCCGTGCTCCTGAAGCTCCCGAACGGCGCCGTTCGACTCGTCGCTGATGATCCGTCCGTCGAAGAGATGGATCGTGCGTCCGGCGTAGTCGGCGTAGCGGGGGTCGTGCGTCACCATGCAGATGGTCGCTCCCTCCCCGTGCAGTTCGGCGAGAAGGTTCATCACCGCTTCGCCGTTGGAGGAATCAAGGTTCCCGGTCGGCTCGTCCGCCAGCAGAATGAGGGGATCACCCGCGACGGCGCGTGCCACGGCGACGCGCTGCTGCTGGCCGCCGGAGAGCTGGGAGGGGTAGTGCTTCACCCGATGCGGCATGTCGACCCGGTCCAGCGCCCTCATCACCCTCTCCTTCCGCTCGGCTCCGGCGAGTCCGCGGTAGGTGAGGGGAAGCTCGACGTTCTCGTAGACGGTGAGGTCGCCGATCAGGTTGAAGGCCTGGAAGATGAAGCCGATGTGCCGGTTCCGGATCGTCGCACGCTGCGAGCCGCTCAGGTCCGCTACCGGATTCCCATCCAGGAGGTATTCCCCGGAACTGGGCGAGTCGAGCAGACCCAGCAGCGAGAGCAGCGTGGACTTTCCGCAGCCCGACGGCCCCGCGATCGAGAGGAAATCACCCTCGTCGATTCGGAGTTGGACTTCGGACAGGGCGTGCGTCTCGATCTCGTCGGTCAGAAAGACCTTGCTCACGTCCGTCATCTCGATCATGGCGGCCGCGTCGCCCGCCCCGTTCGCGCCGTTCGTCACGCTCATCGTCATCGTTCCTCTTCTCCGCCGTGATGCGCTTCGGCTACTTCAACCGAACGCGCTCGGTGTCATCCCACCTGGACATATCGGAGAGGATGACCTCGTCCCCTTCCTCCAGCCCTTCGATGATCTCGATCTCGTTGACCGAGCTCGCTCCCAAGCGAACCGGCGCCCGGACGGCCGCATCGCCGCCGTCGACCAGCTTGAACAGACCCACCGTGCTGTGGCTCTGGCCGTATGCCGGCCGTCCCACATGGAGTACGTCCGCTAGACGCTCGATCTCGATCGTCCCGTCCACGCTCAAGTCGGGTCGGGCGCCGCGGGGCAACTCGCCCTCCAGCGCCACCTCCACCAGCACCGCACCGTTCTGCACGTTAGGATCGACCCGCTTCACCCGACCCTCGATCAGGTCGCTTCGCGTATCTATCGTCGCCCGCTGACCGGGCTGTACCTCTCGGGCCTGCGTTTGGGGGATTCGGAGCTCGGCCTTGAGCTTGCCGGGCTGGGCTACGCGCGCCAGCGCCGTACCCGACTGCACCCACTGCCCCGGCTCGAGAGAGAGGTCCTGCAGCACGCCGTCGGCGCCCGCGATCACCTTCATCGATTCCACTCGCCGGCGCTGGTACTCGTAGATCGAGCGGAGCCGGTCGACCTGTTCCGCCTGGACCTCGAGCTGCTCATCGACGGTCTGCTGAAGGAGCCCGTAACGCTTCTCTTCCGTGCTGAGCTGGATCCTCGCCGCCTCGGCCTGCTCCCTGGACTGAAGCGCCTCGTTACGGCTGATCAGCTCCCGGACGTAAAAGGCCGAATCCGACTCCGCCGTCCGGTTGGCTTCCAGCCAGTCGGCGCGTGCCTGGGCCAGCGAGGCCTCCTGGGCGAGCGTTTGCGTTCCGAGCGAGCGCCTCAGATCGACCAGGCCGGCCTTCGCGGCCGTCCACTGCTGCTGAGCCTGAAGCGCCTCGAGCTCGACGTCCGGGTTGCTGAGCAGCAGAAGGATCGTCCCCGCCTCCACCGTCTCTCCCGG
>JAUVMT010000259.1 GCA_030600085.1 Gemmatimonadales bacterium
CGTCGTCGGTCCAGCGAAGCCGCACCGCGTTGTACAGCTCGGGCATCTCGCCCGGCGCGAACTCGATGTCGACCACCACACCGATCACCTGCACGACCTTCCCGACGCCCTGTCCGTTCGCCTTCTCGTTCATCTGCTCACGTCACCTCTATGGTTCACTTCACCACTTCCTTCATCGAGCGCCGTGCGTATCTCGCGAAGCGAGTATCGGACGCCCTGAGGAGACTCCGTGGAGGCTCGGAAGTTCAGGCGTCCGCCAACTCGCGGAGCCGAGATACCACGCCGCTAGTCGACCAGCGCCTCCGCGCCTCCCATGATCTCGGCGATCTGCTGCGTGATCTCGGCCTGCCGCGCCCGGTTGTAGAGACGCGTCAGGTTGCTCGTCAGCTCGTCGGCGTTGTCCGTCGCGTTCTTCATGGCGGTGCGTCGCGCCCCCTGCTCGGCCGCGGCCGTCTCGACCAGCGCCCGATAGCCGGCGTTGATGACGTAGAGCGGGAGCACCCGCGAGAGGATCTCATCCGCCGACGGATCGAGGATGTACCACGGCCCGGAGCGAACACGCTCTTCCGGCACGAACACCGGCAGCACCTGCCGCGCGACCGGCGGGGTGCGCAGAATGCTGCGGAACTCCGAATACACCAGGAAGACCGCGTCCACCTCGCCGGCGATGAACTGCCTGGCGACCGGCTCGATGATCGACCGGGCATCTTTGGCGGTCGGGGCATCACTGAGGTCGGTGCGCGTGCTTGCCATCTCCACCCCGCGGAAGCGGAAGAAGTTGACGGCCTTTCGGCCGACGACGTGCAGATCGACCTCGATGTGGTCCCTCTCGGCGCGATCCAGCAGCTCCCTGGCCATCCGGATCAAGTTCGTGTTGAAGGCGCCGCACAACCCGCGGTTGCTGGCGATGAGAACAACAGCGCTCCGCTCGATTCGCTCGGGCTGGCGAAGGATGGGCTGCAGCTCGACGAGATCGGGGGTCACGAGACGCTCGATCACCTCCTGCAGCTTGATGGCGTACGGCCGGGCCTGCTCGACGCGCTGCGTAGCGCGTCTGAGTTTCGACGTCGCCACCATCTCCATGGTGCGCGTGATCTTCCGCGTGTTCTTGATCGAGCCGATCCGGCGCTGGATGTCGCGCGCCTTCGCCATCTAGCCGCTCACTCTCCGATCGGTCTTCGGCGTCGCCACCCGCAGCTCAACCCGAGGCCGTCGGCTGAGCCTCGGCCGCTTCCGCCTCGTCATCCACCTCCGGCGCCGCCGGTGCCTGAGCCAGCGCGGGCCCGCCGAAGATCTTCTTGAACTCGGCGATCGCATCGACGAGCTGGCTCTCGAGCTCATCGCTCAACGCCTTCTCCTCGCGCAGCCGCTCGGCGATTGCCGGACGCGACCGCATGAACTCGAGAAAGTCCCTCTCCCACTGCTTGATGTCGGCGACGTCGATATCATCCAGGTAGCCTCTGGTGACTGCGAAGATCGCCATCACCTGCTCCTCGACGGGCATCGGAACGTACTGGCCCTGCTTCAGGACCTCGACGGTCCGCTCTCCGCGGGCGAGCTGCCGCTGCGTGGCAGGGTCCAGCTCGGAGCCGAACTGGGCGAAGGCCTCGAGCTCCCGGAACTGGGCCAGGTCGAGGCGCAGCCGGCCCGCCACCTGCTTCATCGCCTTGATCTGTGCGGCGCCGCCGACGCGCGATACCGAGATCCCGACGTTGACGGCCGGCCGGACGCCCGAGTAGAAGAGGTCGCCCTCCAGGTAGATCTGACCGTCCGTGATCGAGATCACGTTCGTCGGGATGTAGGCGGAGACATCGCCCGCCTGCGTCTGAATGATCGGAAGGGCGGTCAGCGAGCCCCCCGGCACCTTGATGTCGGGATGAGCCGCGATGATCTCGGCATCTTCGCTGATCTTGGCCGCCCGTTCCAGGAGCCGGCTGTGCAGATAGAAGACGTCGCCCGGATAGGCCTCGCGGCCCGGCGGACGTCTGAGGATCAGCGAGATCTGCCGGTACGCGTCGGCCTGCTTCGAGAGGTCATCGTACACGACGAGCGTGTGCTTCCCCTCCTCGTACATGAAGTACTCGGCCATGGCGCAGCCGGCGTACGGCGCGATGTACTGGAGGGTCGCCGGATCGGAGGCATTGGCCGCGACGACGATCGTGTGGTCCATGGCCCCTTCCTCGGTGAACAGCTCCACGACGCTGGCCACGGTGGACGCCTTCTGGCCGATCGCGATGTACACGCAGATGACGTCGCTCTCGCGCTGGTTGATGATCGCATCGAGCGCGATCGCCGTCTTCCCGGTGCTCCGGTCGCCGATGATCAGCTCGCGCTGTCCCCGCCCGATCGGAATCATCGAGTCGATGGCCTTGAGACCCGTCTGCAGTGGAGTGTCCACCGGCTTGCGGTAAACGATCCCGGGCGCCTTCCGATCGACCTTCATCGTCGTGGCGGCCTGGATCGGGCCTTTGCCGTCCAGAGGCTCGCCTAGCGAGCTCACGACGCGGCCGAGGAACTCCGGCCCCGCAGGCACGGACAGCACGCGGCCCGTGCGTCGCGCGGCGTCGCCTTCCTTTAGCTGGAGGTAATCGCCGAGACAGACCGCTCCGATGTTGTCCTCTTCCAGGTTCAGGGCGAGGGCGGTCACGATCTCGCCCGTCCCCGAGGACTCGATCGCCAGCATCTCGTTGGCGACGGCCGAGGAGAGGCCGAAGATGCGCGCCACCCCGTCCTTCACCTCCAGCACTTCGCCGACCTCCTCCATGTGGAGGTCTTCCTCGTAGCGCTCGATCTGCGCCAGTAGAGCGTTCTTGATCTCGCTGGCGCGCAGCGAGCTTTCGTTGGCCATGTAGATCGTCTCCTGACAGGTCGCTCAGGTCGCTGACGAACCTGCTAAAGGGTCTAGCCCCGTGCCTCTCCGTGAACGAGGGTCGCTCGAAGGTCGTCCAATCGCCGACGAAGGGATCCGTCCATCACCCGATCGCCCACCCGAATGATGACGCCTCCGAGAATCCGTTCATCCTCGACGAAGTGTGGGATTACATCGGCTCCGAGCCGCCGGGAGAGCGCGGTCACGAGCTGGGTCCGCAGCGCTTCGTCGGGCTCGAAGGCGAGGCGGACGGCCGCGTGGATCCGGCCGGCCTTCTCGTCGAGAAGA
>JAUVMT010000102.1 GCA_030600085.1 Gemmatimonadales bacterium
ATCTTGGCGTCCTGGGCGTGAGCGCACACAGGCAGCGCCAGAAGGAGCGTGAGTGCGGCTATCGGACTACGTGGCATGGTCTGCCTCCTTCAATTGAGGATCCCGCCTCGAGTGCGGGGGCAAAAACATTTCGCGGGCATCAGGATATCGTGTCCCCCGCCTCAATGCGCAACAGCACGGTTACGCTATTCGCCGACCACCGACGTCTATCTCCTCTTTTCCGAACTCGGGAACCTCCTCTCGTCGGTTGTCCTTCGCAAGCCGGCGCCCGGCCCGCTTCGCCGGGAGCGAGCGCGGCTCTATCTTGAAGCTCAAAGGACCAAACCAGTCACGCTACGATCCTCGGGACCGACGAGGTACTGGCGTCGGGACCGCAGGATGCGCACGACTGAAGGCCTTGTGGCCCCAGCTCAAGGGCTAGGACAGCACAACTATCGATGCCCGTGTCCCGTATAGGGTCTTGGAGTGGGACGAGAGAACTGGAGTGGATCGTGAACGATTATCTGCCTGAGCTCTATACGGATCGGGATATCACCCGCGCTCGCAGACGTGGCAAGGTCGTCGGCTGGCTGCAGGGAGGCACGGCGGTCCTCCTCTTCGGGATCGGATACAGCCTGATTGGATGGATTCCGACGCTCCTCGTACTCGGGCTGGTGGGCTTCGTCGTCTACAAGCTCGTTCGGGCATCCAAGAGAGGAGACGAATCCGCTTGAGAGAGTTGCCGCGAGCGGCGCCGTCGGATCGAGCGCCCCCAGCGTGACGTCCGACGGAGCCACGGCCGCGCGCCGCGAGACCGCCCTGGTGACGGGCGCGTCTGCTGGGATCGGCGCGGCAATCGCACGGGAGCTGGCCAGACGCGGCTACGATCTGATCCTGACCGCCCGTCGGGTAGAGCGCCTGAACGAACTGGCCGCGGAGCTAGAGTCGGAGTATGGCGCGCGAACCGCCGTGATACCGGCCGATCTCGCTCGACCCGACGCGCCCGCCTCCATCGAAACGGCACTCAAGGACAGGGGGCTGGAGGTGGATCTGCTGGTCAACAACGCCGGGTACGGCGTGACCGGCGCCTACCTGAGCCGCCCCTGGCAGACGCACGAGACGTTTCTCCAGGTGATGGTCCGAGCCGTGGCGGAGCTGACGTGGCGCCTGACCGGGCCGATGCGTGAGCGGGGGCACGGGCGGGTGATCAACATCGCTTCTCTGGCCGGTCTGCTGCCGGGCAGCGGGGGACACACGCTGTACGGGGCCGTCAAAGCCTGGATGATCTCCTTCTCCGAGTCGCTGGCGTTCGAGATGGAGGAGCACGGAGTGACCGTCACCGCGATCTGCCCCGGGTTCACGTACAGCGAGTTCCACGACGTCAGCCAGATGCGAGAGCAGGTCTCCCAGCTGCCGGACTACATGTGGATGAGCGCCGAGCAGGTCGCCGTGCAGGCGCTTGATGCCGCGGAGAGAGGGGAGAAGGTCTGCATCAACGGCCGAAGCAACCGCTTCATCGCCTGGCTGGGAAGACACCTGCCTCGATCCGTCGTCTACCGCATGATGCTGAGGCAGGCCCGCAACTTCCGCGACACGGACTGACCCTCTTTGGGCGGTGTGGCGGACGGCAACCAGCCTCGCGGCCGATCCTACTTCGCGCCGTCCGCCTCTGAGCTGCAGGGCGTCTTCGACCAGGTGGCCAGGGACCTGCTCGTCCGGCTGGCGCAGTAGTTCGCAGGCCTTAGCCGGAGAGAAGCTGCACCAGCTCGCCGAGCTCAGCGTCCCAACCCTTGGAGTTGCCTTCCCGATCTTCCGACCGGACGAAACCGGACTCGCAGAGGTGAAGCGTCGTGCCGCCGTCGTCTCGGGGCTGGAGCACCCATTCGATCTGCGTGGTGACCCCTTCATCGAGCGGCGTCTCGGCGTCCCGTGCCCAACACCAAACGAGTCGCCTCGGCCGCTCTGCCGCCTCAACCCGAAAGGCGTATGCGCCGTGTTTCTCCCAGAAGAAACGACCCTGCGCTCCGGGGCCGAACCCCTCCTGGTCCACCCGGTCGGGGAACCAGCGAGCCAGCTCCTCAGGGTCCGTCAAGGCGCGCCATACACCCTCCGGAGGCGCGGCAAGCTCCAGCGTACGCTCGACGCTCAAAGTGGTCTCGGTGGCATCGGTCATCGTTCCTCCTCATCCGTGTCCAGGTGTTTCTTGAGTCGATCCAGACGCCGATCCCACTCGGCTTCGTACGGAGCGAGCCACAGGTGCAGCTCGCGCAGCGGTTCCGGATCCAGCTCGTGAATTCGCTCTCGTCCCACGCGACGGATTCGCACCAGGCCGGCCACCGCCAGCGCGTCGAGGTGCTTGGTCACCGCCTGCCGCGTCATGGGCAGGTCCTCCGCGACCTCGCTCACCGACAGAGGACCGGAACGCCGCAGACGCTCCAGGATCTCGCGTCTCGTCGAATCGGACAGCGCGTGGAACGGAGCACTCATGAACCTACATATGCAACCTTCTGGTTGCATGTCAACCCCCAGGGCAAGGTGGACCGCTCGACAGGTCGATCCGATGGGTGCCGGGCACGAGGTACGCGGCCGGTCTTGAACTCGGGATCCTCCACGACGAGTCTCAGGACGGACCCCTCGATGACAGGAGACCCGCGTGCTCGACGACCTGCTGGAAGCCTGGCGCACCAACCATCGGATCACCCTCTACCTGATCGATCACATCGGCGATGACGGGATGAGCTCTACGCTCTCGAAGCACGGCGGGAGGGACGTGGCGGGTCAGTTCGCGCACATGCACAACGTGCGGGTGTGGCACCTCCAGAAGCGGGCAAAGGATCTCGCGACCCCGTTGGCGACCTTCGAGACGAAGGTCTCTCCCGGAAAAGCCGAGCTGAAGGAAGCGCTCTCCGCCTCGTCAAGCGCCGTGGAATCTTTTCTGGCGGGAGTGCTCTCGGGTGAGCCGAAGCGGCGAGGCTTCAAGAAGGGGATCTTCACGACGCTCGGCTACTTCATCGCCCACGAGAGCCACCACCGGGGCAGCATCCTCCTCACCCTCAAGACGAGCGGCCACTCGCTGGACAGGAAGGCGGCCTACGCGATCTGGGGCTGGGATCAAATGTGAGAGCGCTCGGCCGCGTCGGGGGCAAGACCTCCCCTGACGCGTCGAGGCTCCGCGGCTGCTACTGCGGCCGCTAGTGCGGCTGCTTCACGATCCGCAGGTAGGGCCTCGGCGCGCTCCAACCCTCCGGGAACCTCTCTCGCGCCTCGTCGTCGGAGAGTCCGGTTCCGATGATCACATCTTCTCCTTGCTTCCAGTTCACCGGAGTCGCCACGGCATGATTCGCCGTCAGCTGGAGGGAGTCCAGCGCGCGGAGAATCTCGTCGAAGTTGCGGCCCGTGCTGGGCGGATAGGTGAGCGTGAGCTTGACCGCTTTATCCGGGCCGATCACGAACACGGAGCGCACCGTGAACGTCTCGTCGGCGTTCGGGTGGATCATGTCGTACAGCTCGGCAACGCTCCGGTCGGCGTCGGCGATCAGCGGATAGTTCGGCGCGTTGCCCTGAGTCTCGGCGATGTCCTCCGACCAGCGGCGGTGATCCTCGAGCGAATCGACGCTCAGGCCGATGATCTTGCAGTTCCGCTTCTCGAACTCCGGTTTGAGGCCCGCCATGTAGCCGAGCTCCGTGGTGCAGACCGGTGTGAAGTCCGCGGGATGCGAGAAGAGGATCGCCCACGAGTCTCCCATCCAGTCATGGAAATTGACGGTGCCTTCGGTCGTCTCGGCCGTGAAGTCGGGCGCGGTGTCGCCCAGTCGGATGGCCATCATACTCCTCCTGTCAAAGTCTGCTCGGATCCATCTCATGAACTTGCAGCGCAACCGCTCCCCCGTCACGCCCCCTGTTCGAAGATGCGCAGCCGACGTCGACACCGGACATCGAAAGACTTTGCTGGCATGGAACTCGCCGATCATCGCGGGGTCCACAACGCTCGATTCCAAGTGACGTTGCGGTTTTTCCAGCTGTATGGCGGTCAAACCGGAGGAGTGCATGGGAGTCATCCGCACGGCGCGATCCGCCTCTGCGTGGCAACTTGCGGCCATCTTTGCGGGGACCCTGGGACTCCTCGCGTCGGCCGACACGTCCTCTCTCGAGGCGCAGACCGCACCCATCTCCTACGGCCCCGCGGTATGCACGGTCCCGGATTCGGTACACGCCAAGCTCCAGCGCATCTCCCGCCGCGTGAGAGGAAACGCAGGCATCGCGGCTATCCACCTCGAATCCGGAACGCGGCTCTCGTTGAACGGGGACCGGGCGTTTCCGATGGCGAGCGTCTCCAAGATCCCCATGGCGCTCGAGTTCCTGCGGCGCGTGGACGCCGGCGAGATTTCGCTCAGCGAGATGATCGTGGTTCCGCCGACCGACTTTCGACCGGGCAACAGCCCGCTCGCGCGGTGGTCCAGGGGTCGATCAGTGAGAGTGACCATCGACAGTCTTTTCTCGCTCATGCTCGGCATCTCCGACAATACCGCCACGGACGTCATCCTCCGGATGGCGGGCGGTCCCGAGGAGGTGACGCGGCGCGTCCGGGAGTTGGGAGTCGAGGGCGTAAGGGTGGACCGGTCAGAGGCACGTACGTTCGCCGATCTCGTCGGCATCTCCAGCGAGGTGCCGGAGAGCGAGCTCTACCGCGTCAACCACTTTCGGATGAGAGACGCCCTGCCGGTCCAGCATCGGGAGGCGGCTCGCGAACGGTACGGTCACGACCCCAGAGACACGGCCACACCGGACGGGATGGCGGAGCTCCTCGCTCTCATCTACGACGGGGCGGGCCTGACGGAGTCGTCACGAGAGCTGCTGCTCGGCGTGATGACCCGCACCCGTACGGGACGGCGGCGGCTGAGGGGCCTGCTCCCCTCGACCACCGAGGTCGCTCACAAGACCGGTACGATGGCCGCGGCGATCAACGATGTGGGAATCATCACGCTGCCTGACGGCGCGGGCCATCTGGTCGTGGCCGTGTTCGTGAACACGCTCCACTCGACGACCTGGAGGCGCCAGCGCACGATCGCCGAAGTCGCCCGTGTGCTGAACGACTACTTCAGCGCCGTCTACGGCGCGCCGGAGTTCGGGACGCTGGTGGCGGGTTCGCAAGAGCTATCCGATCTGAGGCTCTTCGCCTGCTAACCGGGTAGTCGAGAAGCGTCGCGCGGCGACCGCGGAGATCCGGCGATCGCCGCGGAGCCTCTTCTGCAGGTTTCTTCTCATCTCGCTCCAGCCGTACCAGAGCGCTACGGTAGGTCCGTTGTGACGGGGCCATGATGAGTCTAGTCTGTCACGGGAGCGAAACTCGTCAGGCACAAAACGGAGGTCGGATCTTGACCGCGATTGTTTTCCGGAGTTTCAGAGGGAGAGTTCTCCTGCCGTTGCTTCTTCCTCTGCTGGCATTCGGCGCGAGCCCGGGCGCCGGGCAAGAGCCGCCCGTCTTTCCTTCCATCACCGCGACACCGACGAATCGCCACGAGCCCGGCAGGTTCGTCTGGTACGATCTCGTGACCGACGATGTCGCCGCCGCGAAGACCTTCTACGGAGAGCTGTTCGGATGGGAATTCGGGTCCAACAGCGAGGATGATCTCTTCACCGTCATCACGCTGAATGGCAAGCCGATCGCCGGGATCATCCTCGAGGACAAGACCGAGAGGGACCTGCCGACCGCGCGTTGGTTCAGCTCGGTGTCCGTGGAGGACGTCGACGACGCGGTGGAGGCTGCGCTCGATCGAAGCGCCGACATCCGCATACCGCCTTCCGACCTTCCCGACCGCGGCCGTTACTCGGTCCTTCATGATCCGCAGGGCGCGGCGCTCGTCCTGCTCCGTGCCACGGGTGGCGACCCCACGACCTCCACAGAGTACGGCGCAGGCGAGTTCCTGTGGACAGAGCTGTGGACGCGCGATGCCTCCGCGGCGGTCTCCTTCTACGAGGCTGTGCTCGGTTACAAGGCCGAGTTCACGGGCGACGAGACGCGCCGGTACTTCGTCATGAGCCGCGACGGACAACCCCAGGCCGGAATCGGCCAGCTCCCTCCGGTTGACGCCGATCCCGCCTGGCTCCCGTACGTGGCGGTACGCTCGGTTCGAGAGATCGTGAGACGGGTCCCGGAGCTTGGCGGAGAGGTGATACTCCCGCCGGAGGCGATCCGCCGGGGTAGCGCCGCACTAATCGCCGACCCGACAGGCGGCGTCATCGCGGTGCAGGAGTGGCCCCTGCCCGACCAGAGTGACGGCGACGCGAAGGAGGACCGATGATTCGGAGATGGCTGGTTCTCGCCGCGGTCGTCGTCGGCTGCATCGGCCTGCTCGCCGGGTGCTCCAGCTCCGGGGTGTCTGTCGGCGTGGGGGTGTACGGAAACCCGTACGGTTGCTACGGTTGCTACGGCGGCTACGGCGGCTACGGCGGCTGGGGCGGATATCCGTACGGCCGCGTCGGAGGCGGAGTGGTCATCACGGGACGACCCTACTGAGCCTCCCACAGCGTCAAGATTAGGGCGCGGTCGTTTCGTTCACTTCCTCACATCCTCACATACAGGTCTGTCATGAAGATCCAGCGCAAGTATCAGATCATCGTTTCGGCCTTGGCGGTCTCGAGCGTCGCGTTCACTTCCAGGCCGCTGAATCCTCCCATGCTAGGCTTCACCGAAGAGACGGCCGAGCAGCAGGTCCAGCTCGAGAGCCGGTTCGATGCGCTCCTGCGCGCCGAGAACCTGCGAGACTGGATGCGGCTGGCGACCAGCGAACCGATCTACGTCGGATCGCCTCACAACAGGGAGATGGCGGACTGGATGGTCGAGAGATTCCGTTCCTGGGGCTACGAGGCGGAGCTCGCCGAGTACCGGGTCCTCTTCCCGACGCCGAGGATCCGCGAGCTGGAGCTGCTGGAGCCGACTCCGTTCACGGCTCGCCTCCGAGAGCCGACCCTGGCCGAGGACGGGACATCGGGAATCGTGGAGAACCGGCTGCCGACGTACAACGCCTATTCGGCCGACGGCGACGTCACTGGCGAGCTGGTCTACGTGAACTACGGCATACCTGACGACTACGAGGAGCTGGAGCGTCGCGGGATCGACGTCCGCGGCAAGATCGTGATCGCCCGCTACGGAGGATCGTGGAGGGGGATCAAGCCCAAGGTCGCGCACGAGCACGGCGCGCTCGGCGTCATCCTGTACTCCGATCCGCGCGGCGACGGCTACTACCAGGGCGACGTGTATCCGGAGGGGCCGTTCCGGATGGACGAGGGCGTGCAGCGCGGCTCCGTCCTGGACATGCCGCAGTACCCCGGCGACCCGCTCACCCCGGGGGTCGGCGCCACACCGGAAGCGGAACGGCTCAGCCGCGAGGAAGCGCCGACGATCATGAAGATCCCGGTGCTTCCGATCTCCTACTCGGATGCCCTGCCCTTCCTGGAGGCGCTCGAGGGCCCGGTGGCGCCCGCAGAGTGGCGCGGCGCGCTGCCGATCACCTATCACCTCGGGCCCGGTCCGGCCCGGGCGCGCCTGCACGTCGAGTTCGACTGGGAGCTGACGCCCGCCTACAACGTCATCGCCAGGGTTCGTGGTGCGGAGTTCCCCGACGAGTGGGTGGTGCGCGGCAACCATCGCGATGGCTGGG
>JAUVMT010000165.1 GCA_030600085.1 Gemmatimonadales bacterium
CCGAGCCGGCGGACGACGGAGAGCTGGACGGATGGGTGAGACCGGCGGAGATCCGGGTGAAGGCCCCAAGTGCGAACGTGTTCGTGGGCGATCTCGATGAGTGGCTGCTCACGCCGATCCGACTCCTAAAGCCGCCGCAACCTGCCGCTGGTCGCAGAGGAGCAGCCGTTGGTGGGGCCGGCGGTGTGGAGCCGACCGTCGTTCCCGCCCGGCCCGCGGCCGTTCAGGTCGGTCCTCCCGACGTCGCCGCGTTTCGGCTCGGCGAGTCGCTGGTTCCCGCTCCTCTGCGGGCGCCTGTGGCGCCGGCGAACGGGCCGATCAGTTGGTGAGGCGGGATCTCGACATGTTGGAACGGAAAGCCCGGCCGAAGTGGCAGGGGCTCGGCCGCGGCCGGGTCCCGCCACTCCGGCGCCATCAGCTAAGTAGCTGTGTGACGTGGAGATGGGAGATCGCGTGGAGGGATGGCGCCCCCCGAGTTCGGGCACGACTATTGCTCATGAGGACGGAATGTCTATCCGGTGCCCCAGTGCCCGAAACCTGGTGCCGGAAACCAACGCCGAGAGAACCCGAAGAGTCGTAACCGATGAAACGCCCTGACCGAACGGAATTGCTGGTGATGGCGGCCATGGCGGCTGTGGCGATCCTCCTCGTCTGAAGGAAGCGCCCCGACCGCCCAGCGACAGCCTCCACCGCACCACCGCAGCACGCTCGCTACTTCTCTGCCCGCTCTCCGCCCGCCTCGCGCCGGACATCCGCACATCTGCAGGCCACGAGCGTGTGTGCCGGACATACGGCATCTCCCGGATGTGAGAATGACAATTAGTTAGGCACAAATGAAAACTGGCCCGAAAGGGCCTGGAGGGGCAGGCAGAAGCGGCCGGATTCCGGATTGGAACGGCGTTAGACTCAGGCGGGACAGCGCGTTGTCCGCACGCACGATGACCGGAGCCTCGGTGCCAACCCGTCGCGGCGGTTTTTCCGACGTGACGGGAAACACCTGAGCCCGTCGCCGACCGCTTCGCTGATTCCAAAACTACATATATATCGTGTCGCGTGCAAACCGAGCGGAGAGTCGCGTCCTGGCACCTTTTGGCTGCACAGCGCGTTCTCTTCAGTGGCGGACCGTGATGGGCAGGAATATGTTACGGAACCTACTGTCCTTCGCCCGGCGTGGCCTTCGGGTGGGGCGAGATCCGCGCCGAACCAAATCGGGGGAGACGGGTAATGTCGTTTGCTTCTCCGGGGATTCTCTTCGAGCCTCCGGACGGGCGCCGAGAGGTGGTTTTGAGTCGACGCACCGAAGGCTGTTCTCGGGGCTGTCGACGTTGGTTTCTCAGGAAGTTGCGCATCAGCAAGCAGAGGGAATAACGCCGATGACACCGTTCCGCGCTGTCGTCTCATCGACGCTGCCGATCCTGGTCCTGCTCTCGCTGGCTCTGCCGGCCGACGTGCAGGCGCAATCCGCCGCCAAAGTTCTGGTCGCTCCTCTGACCACCAGCGGGGATGTCGACAAGAAGTTCGGCGAGCGGGTCGCCGAGGAGGTCGCAAAGAGCCTCGAGGATTTCGACGCCATCGAGCCGATGCAGAAGGACGAGATCAAGGAGGCCCTCAAGCGATTCGGGCTCGAGGATCAAAGCCTCTCTCCGATTCAGTGGAGGCAGCTGGCCGGCCAGCTCAAGGCTGATCTGGTGATGGTCGGCAACGCCGATCCCGCCGGTGGCGGCGTCCATGTCAAGGCGACCTTCGTCCAGTCCAAGTCGGGCGAGGAGCTGGAGATTCCCGAGTTCACAGTGGGTGGAGATGGCGGCTCCGAGGCCAAAGAGGCGTCGCGCCGGATCATCGAGGCCTTCGATGCGCAGGTGGCCTACCTGAAGTCGGTGCAGTTCTGCCAGGAGTACCTGGCGGCCAACCAGTTCGAGGACGCGCTGCGCAACTGCGACGAGGCCATCAGGCTGAGACCGGGGGCGGGCCAGGCGCTCTACTTCCACGCCTGGACCTTGATGGGTCTCGAGCGTTGGGCGGAGGCCAGGCCCGAGTTGGAGCAGGTGCTCGCCGCCGAACCGGCCAAAGAGGACGCGATCCAGTCGCTTGCCTTCGTCTGCGCCCAGGTTGGGGACACGGAGTGCGCCAACGATTACTACGGGAAGTACCTGGACTTCAATCCGGATGACGCCGAGGTGCGGCTGAACATCGCGTTCAACCTGGCGCAGGCCGGCGAGTACGACGGTGCGATCGTGATCCTCCAGGATGGCCTCTCGCGGGACGACCAGAACGCCGCCATGTGGCAGTACCTGGGAAACGTCGCGCTCGCCAAGGCGACCTTCAGTGCAGAGGGAGGCGGCAACGGAGGCACGGTGCAGGACTCGGCCGCCGCCCACATCGCGCTGGATGCCTACCGCCGCTACGTCGACCTCGAGGAGGAGGCGCTCGACGCGTCGATCGTGCTCAACGCGATGAAGGCCTACCTGGCCATGGGTGACGCCGCCGGCGGCTTCGACCTCTCCGAGCGGGTCAAGGAGGAGATGGAGGAGACGACGGATCCGGTGACGGGAGAGGGCGGAAGCGTCACGACACCGGGCGGTCAGCAGCTCGAGGTCGCGAACATCACCGATGCGGACCGGGCCGCCTTCTGGGCGCTCAGGGCCGACATGCTTGCCGAGATGGACCGGAGGGACGACGCCGTGCGCGAGCTGGGCTACGCCCTCGAGATCGACCCGACCTACCCGAACGGCTTCCTCAAGCGCGGCATCTTCCACCTGCAGGGAGGCGCTCCGATGGAGGCCGCGCTCGCGGACTTCCAGAGGGCCGTGGACAACGGGAGCGACTCGGACGTGATCGCGAGCCAGCTTTTGGCCCGGGGCTACAACGACCACTTCAAGCGAGGTCAGATCGCGCAGGCGATCACCATGTTCCGGGCGGCTCTGGACTTCGCGGCCACGTCCGGCACCCAGAACCAGTTGAACTTCTTCATCGGGTACGGGATCTACCAGCAGGCCGTTGCGATCGACGAGTCCAACCCGAGCGAGGAGTGTGGGCCGGCGCAGCGCGCCCTGACGCGCTTCCAACAGGTGCCCGGCTACATCGGGCGGGCCGGCGATGTGCAGCGAGCCTCCCAGTCGCAGATTATGGACGCCACCGACACCTACATCTTCAGGCAGGAGCAGATCGTGAAGAAGGCCTGCCGGGGATAGCCGCCCCGCGGGCGACAGTTCCGTGACCTTCCGCGAGAAGGTCTGAGACGGTCTGATGATCCGAGAGCCGAGGCCCGGCGGGAGAGTTCCCGCCGGGCCTCTTTTCTTTTCGTTCGGCCGCCGTCGGCCGCCCGCTGGTCGATCCACGTACCCGGCAGGTTCCCGCCTCTACGCCTAGCTCCGAATCAAGCCTCGATCCTCGCATCCGTGAGCCTGCTTTCCCCGGGGGGTTGACGTACCCGCCCAACCTTGGGTAGTATGGGGCTCGGTGGGGAAAAGTGGGGAAAAGTGGGGAGCCACCAGCTGGGGTAGAAGAGGTGCCGTGTGAGCGGCTATCTGGGAAGTTTCGTCCATCAGGTAGACGCCAAGGGTCGAGTCGCTCTCCCGGCCTCATTCCGCCGCGGCAGCGAGTTGGAATCGTTCATCCTCATCCAGGTGCATGAGGACGCCCTCTCGCTCTTTCCCCACTCGAGTTGGCGGCCGGTCGAAGAGGAGCTCCGGGAGCTCATTCGGAAACAGCCCGAAGCCCGGGCCAGCGTTCTCGCCCTGACCGCCAGCGCACTGGAAGTCTCGACGGACAAGCAGGGAAGGATCTTGATACCGGACCGCATGAGGGAGTTGGTGGGCTTGAGACGCGAAGCCCTGTTTGTCGGAGCCCTGAACAAGATCGAGATCTGGGATCCGAAGCGGTTCCGGGAGAGCACGGAGGCTCCCGACCCGAAGTTCGATCCGTTTATCGAATCGATCTTCGCCTGAGGGTTCGGGCTCGCCTGGATTGCCCGAGGAGAAAGTGGGCTTCAGGCACGAGCCGGTCATGGTGGGCGAGGTGCTCACGTACCTCGAGCCTGAGAGGAGCGGTTGGTACCTCGACGGCACCACGGGGGGCGGTGGCCATGCGGCCGCGATCCTCGAGCGCGGTGAGCTCGCAACGGTGGTCGGCCTGGACCGGGACCCCGACGCGATCGACGCGGCAAGAGAGAGGCTGGAAGGATACGAAGGGCGGGTTCGGCTCAGAGAAGCGGACTTCCAAGACGCGCCCGAGATCCTACCGACTCTGAAGATAGAAGAGCTGCAGGGAGCGCTGCTCGACCTGGGCGTCTCCTCATACCAGCTCGACAAGACGGCGCGCGGGTTCTCCTTTCGTCCGGGCACACCGTTGTTAATGCGGATGGGCGGGACAACGGGCGGACGGAGGCCCGCAGCCGACTTCCTGAACACGGCTCCCCTCGAGGAGCTGGGTCGCGTTTTTCGGGAGTACGGGGAGGAGCGGCGGTGGCGGGCCCTCGCGCGAGAGGTCGCGCGGCGAAGGGTCAAGCGCCCGCTCGAGAGCAGCGACGACTTTGTCGCCGCGATCCGGGCGATTCTCGGTCCGAGTGTCAGGGCGGGAGACAAGGCACGGCTGTTTCAGGCCGTCCGCATCGAGGTCAACCGCGAGCTGGAGGCCCTGGACGAAGCTCTTCCTCGAATCCGCGATCTCCTCGCGGACCAGGGTCGGCTGGTGGTGATCGCCTACCACTCGCTGGAAGACAGAATCGTAAAGAGAGCATTCCGTGACTGGAGCCGGAGCTGTGTCTGTCCTCCGGAGCTCCCGGTGTGCCTGTGTCGCGGAAAGCCACTTGGAAAGACGCTCACGGGACGTCCGGTGAGGCCCTCCGAGGAGGAGGTGGGACGTAACCCGAGGGCACGCAGCGCCAAGCTCAGAGCCTGGGAGCGAAGGGGGGAGGTGCCGTCCGTGGCTGCATCGTGAGCGGCCGACAGCGGTTCTGGACGCGCCGTCGGCGTCGCACGACCGGGATCGGCCTCGGGGTGGCCGTTCTGGTGGCTTCCATGGTCTGGACGGTGCGCAGGCAAACCGAGGCACGAGAAGTGGTCGTGGCCATCGATTCTCTGGAATTAGTCGAAGTCGTCGAACGCGCCCGATTCGCCGCGGCGATGCGCCGCGCCGACTCGCTGGCGTCCCGGGTTAGACTGCTGGAAGCGGCTGGCGAGCTGGGGCTTAGGCCGGCCACCGATGAGGAGATCTCGTTTATAGAGGACGTGTCGCCACCCACGAAGGGTACATCGGCGGAGGGTCCCGAGCCTCGATGACGGAAAAGAAAAGCTCAAACCGTTCACGGACGCACCGGCTGCGCACGCATGCGCTGGCCGGCTTCTGGATCCTGCAGGCAGCCGTCCTTCTCGGACGATCGGTCCAGCTTCAGTTGCTTGACGACGATGTGTGGCGGGAACGGGCGCGCGCCCAGTACGCGACACACATTGACCTGCCGGCCGAGCGCGGAGCCATTCTGGATCGCAACGGCCGTTCGCTCGTTCTCGCCGCCCGACAGTTTCGAGTCTACATCGCGATCCGGGAGATGGCCGATCCGGATCGGTCGATCGGCGCGGTGGGGCGCGTCCTGGGGCTCTCCCGGGAAGAGGAAGCGAACCTGAGGGCGGCTGAAGGCGGTTGGGTCCCCGTGCGACGGAAGGTGTCGGCGGAGGA
>JAUVMT010000268.1 GCA_030600085.1 Gemmatimonadales bacterium
CGATAGGCATCTAGGCCGTCATCGTTGTTTTCCGTCAGGCACTCAGGGTCGATCGGTGGATCGTTCGTCGGCACTGGATTAGGCTGGGGCTGTTGCTGGGGCTGTTGAGGTACGGAAAAGCCCCGAAAACCGTATTTCGGCTTCCGAGGCTGATCCGTAAAAAGCCGCTAGACTACGGGCTTTAGCAGGAAATGGGCGGATCTCTGGCTCGCTTGCAAAGCAGGTGCTCTCCCAGCTGAGCTACGGCCCCGTGGTTGCTCGTGACCCCTCGTACGCGCCGGCGCTGACCTACCTGCTTAGCGTCCAGACGTACGCGGCGACGGCCGCTATCTGATCGTCCGGGAGGTTCGTTCCGCCTCGTGCGACCATCGGGCTTCCCGAGGTGGACTTCTCGGCGGGCACACCGGCCGTGATCGTCTCGATGATACCCTCGTACGACCCGTCCGAATGGAGCCACTGACTGTCCGTCATATTGGCTCCCAGATTGGGCATCCCCTCCCCGCTCTGGCCGTGGCAGGTGAAACAGATCCCTATTCCCCCGAAGATTTGCTTACCCTGCGCGACCATCTCGGCCGTGACGCCATCGGGAAGGTCGACCTCTACTGCCGCCGGCGCTTCGGAGGCCGGCTCCGGCGTCGTCTCCGCTCCGGTTTCTTCGGTCGCAGCCCCATCGCCCCCTCCGCCGCAGGCCGCCGGGCCGAACCCGACGACGAAAACCAAAGCCAACACGAACCCGTACCGTGGCCGCGTGCGAATCGTCTCACCCATGGATTCTGCTCCAGGTTTCATGTGAAGGATCGAAGCTAGCCAACCCGGGCACTTTCCGCTCTTCATCGCCTTACGACTCTCGACGTGTAAGCTACGCCGTCCGGCCGATCGCCGACCTCCACGTACCCGACGACTTCCATTCCCTCCAAGTCGATGATCGCGACCCGGCCCTGCTGGCTCAGGGACAGAAAGGCCGTCTTACCGTCCTCGGACAAAGTGATCCCCTGCGGGCCGGCACCGGGGAGGGAGATCGTGGCCAGCACCTGCCTGGATGAGAGATGGATGATCCGAAGCTCGTTGCGTCTGAGGTCGGGGATGAGGACGAGGTGCGAATCCGGGGTCGGGAGGATCCGGTAGGGCCAGCCGAACCCATCCAACACCTCCTCCAGGGTTCCCGTCCCCACGTCGATCACGCTGACCGTACCTTGGTCGTTGCTGCCCACCCACACCTCGCTCCCGTCTGGCGTGACGCCGATCGCCTCGGGCTGCGTCGGAGCCTCGAACGTCCGCGTGTGCGCGCGCTCGGCGAGGGAGAGCTCGGACACGTTGTCGTCGCCGATGTTGCCCGTATACACCCGCTCCCCGCTAGCGACGAGTGCGAGCATGTGGGATCCGCCCGCGTCGGTGGGCACCGCGCCGACGATCGCGCCGTCTGTGAGGCTGACCACCACGACGCTTCGGGCGTCCTCCGACGTAACAGCCACCAGGCTATCGCCGGGCAGGACGGCGATGCCGTGGGGCCGGCTGTAGCGGCCGAGCTCGATCGTCTTCTCGACGCGAAGGCCGGGGACGTCGATCACGGTCAGGCTGCTGCCGCCAGCCTGGCCGCCGTAGTCGGTGACTACGGCCCTGCTGCCGTCCTTCGTGATCACGACCTCGTGCGGCCCGCTACCGGTCGGCAGCGTAGCGAGGGTCGCTCCCGACCCGAGATCGACGATCGTCGCCGTGCTGGCTCTCTTGTTGACCGCGACGAGAGTGCCCGTGACCTCGGCGCTCTGGCCGCGCGCCTCTCCGGACGTGAGGAGCCCGAAGGCGACCGTTGCGATCGCAACGTGCTGAAAAATGGGCTGAAGGATGGTTGGAGCCTGGATCATCGGTTCCGATCTCCGGCGGCCTTGCTGATGGATCCTTCTCGGATCCGTTGAATCTGCGTGCCGCTGGGCCGTCACGGGAGGGCGCGGGCCTCTAGATCCTCCAGGCGGCGCCGGCGCCGACGAAGAAGTTCGGCCGGGGGCCGCCGAGGCCGATGCCGACGCGGGCATCGAGCTGAACGCCGGGGCTGAGGAGATATGTGACCCCGGCGTTGGCGTTGTTCTCGTCCTCGCGGTCATCGGGCAGCGGATAGATACCGAACCACTCGGCGAACGCGCCGAGCCTTTGCGTCAGCCCGAAGCCGAGGGCCACGCTACCCGAGAGCTCGTCGAAGCGGCCTTCCGGGTCCTCCGGGTATGCGTAGCCGACGTTCATGCCCGCCGAGAGCCAGTCGGTGAGATCCCAGCCTGCGGCGAGGAGCGCACCCGGCTGCAGCCCCTCGGCTCCGATATCCGAGCGTCCGGTCGGGAGGCTCGTGCCCGCCAAGATCCCTAACTGCGGCAAACCGGGCTTCGACGGCGGGGGCCGGAACACCTCCACCTTGAGTCCGAGCGTGAGGTCATCCAGCCCTTGCACCGAGCGACGCTGGCTCGAAGGAACGTCTCCGGAATCCGGCTCGCTCTGGAAGACGAAGGAGTTGAAGCCGAGCCGGAACTCGAGGCGGTCGATGGCGCCGATCCGCGCCAGCAGCTCGCCGACCGTGTGGCTCCTCTCGCCCTCGAGTCTCGAGAACGTGTAGCCGCCCTCGAGCTGAACGCGGCCCGGGGCCACGCTGGCCGGGCTCTCTGTGAAGTCGGGCCGGTCTGTGACGAGCGCGTCAGCCCAGGGATCCGGCTCATCCTTCCGTGCGGACTGAGCGTGCAGCGATCCGGCCGGGAGGCAGAAGTGGGAGAAGAGGGCCAGCGCTAGCGCCGCGGGGGGCGATGCCGCCGGACCGAATCGGACGGCCTTTCCTTCCTGTCCTCGTGCGTCGTTCACGTTATCTGCAGTCCGTTCGATCTCTTCCAAGGACCTCCGGCCTGTGCGCGAC
>JAUVMT010000208.1 GCA_030600085.1 Gemmatimonadales bacterium
AGAAGTCGAGGCGGAGGCAGAAGAGGAGATAACCGCCGAAGCTGAAGCGGCAGAGGAAGCTGAGGAAGAAGCGGCGGAGTCCGAGGAAGAAGAGCCGAAAGAGTAGCCGGGTTGCCAGCCTCCTCGAGGCTCGGGCTACCGGCTTTCGAAACGATGGGACAGGTCGTCGTAGGAACGGTGCGGCGTGCGCACGGGATGAAGGGCCAGCTGCTGGTGCACCCGGAGACGGACGATCCGGAGGGTGTTTACCGGGCCGGCAGACTCTTCGCCGTTCCTGATGCGCCGGAGGGGCTTGTCTCTCGGCTGACGCTCGCGTCGGCCGGCTGGAGCGCCAGGGGGTGGAGGCTCGGCTTCGCCGAGATCGGCGATCGTGAGGCGGCGGAGAGCTACGCCGGCTGCACCCTGGAGGTGGACGAGCAGGAGCTGGCCGCCCTCGAGGAGAACGAGTTCTTCCTCCACGACCTCGTCGGACTCGACGTCCAGGATGCGGAGGGCTCGGTGGGGCGGGTCGACTGGGTGTTCGATCGGCCCGGGCAGCCAGTGCTCGTCGTGGTAGATGATCGCGGCGATCGCGAGACGGAGCGGTTAATCCCGTTCAACGCGGCGATCATACGGAGCGTCGACATAGAAGCCGGGATCGTTCGGATCGATCCACCGCCGGGCCTGCTCGACCTGTAGAGTTCGCCGGGCGCAGGGATCGCGAGCCTCGGCGGAGCGGAGCATCGGCCGTTGCGGATCAACATCTGGACGATATTCCCGGAGTTCTTCGAGGCCACGCTCGCCACGAGCATTCTCGGGCGGGCGGCTGAGGACGGGCTCGTCGATTACCAGGTCGTGGACATCAGGGATTACGCCCGGGATCGGCACCGCACGGTCGATGATGAGCCGTTCGGCGGGGGCGCCGGGATGGTGATGAAGCCGGAGCCGTTCTTCGAGGCCCGAGATGCATTGGAGCCGGAAGGACCGGTCGCCCTGCTGACGCCTCGCGGCGCGGTGTTCAACCACGCGACCGCGGTGCGTTTCTCGCTCGCCGAGGAGCTCACGGTCCTGTGCGGACGCTACAAGGGCGTGGACGAGCGGGTGGCCGAGGAGGTCGCGACCGAGGAGCTGTCGGTCGGCGACTACGTCTTGAGTGGTGGGGAGCCGGCAGCGCTCGTCGTGATCGACGCGGTCGTCCGGTTGCTACCCGGAGCGTTGGGAGATCACGAGTCGGCAGCGACCGACTCGTTCTACGAGGATCTCCTCGCGCCGCCGGTGTACACGAGACCGGCCGAGTACCGGGGCCTGCAAGTCCCCGACGTCCTTCGATCGGGCGATCATCACCTGATCGAAGAGTGGCGCAGGGAACAGGCCGAACGGACGACACGCTGGCGACGTCCCGAGTTATGGCGGGCGTACCGGCAAGCGGAGCGTGAGGAGAAGGAATAAATTCGCCGTATAGGAGCGGTGGCATGGATCCCAGGATTCAAGAGATCGAAAGAGAGTATCTGCGGAGCGATCTGCCTGCGTTCGACCCCGGTGACACCGTTCGCGTGCGCGTGCGAGTCATCGAGGGGAAGAAAGAGCGCGTCCAGGCGTTCGAGGGGATCTGCATCGCTCGGAGCGGGTCGAGCGTCGGCGAGACTTTCACCGTCAGGAAGATCTCGGGCGGCGTCGGAGTGGAACGGATCTTCCCCACACACTCGCCGTCTATCGCGGGAATCGAGATCATACGGCGAGGCCACGTGAGACGGGCCAAGCTCTATTACCTGCGGAAGCGGGTCGGAAAGCGTGCCCGAGTGCGCGAGCGCCGTTGGTGGCTCTCCGAGAAACACCGGGCGGCGATGCTGGCGACCCAGGCGCCGCCGCCACCCACGGCCGAGGAGATCGCGGCGGAAGAGGCCGAGATGGCCGAGCTGGTGGAGGAGGCCCGCCTGGCGGAAGAGGCCAAGCTGGCCGCCGCGGCCGCGCTCGCCGAGGATGATGAGACTGCCGACGAGGCCGGCACGGCGGAGGCCGTCGAGGAGCCGGAAGCCGCGGAGGCCGTCGACGAGCCTGCCGCCGAAGCCGAGGCTGACGAGGTCCGTGATGAGGCTCCGGCGGAGGTTGCAGCGGAAGCAACCGAGGCAGCGGAAGCCGATGATGCGGAGGCAACCGAGGAGCCCGAAAAACCCCTTTCGGACGAAGAAGACGCCCAGAAAGCCACACAGGTCGACAGCTAGCGTGGCGCCGCCCACCGCCCCCCTGCTCTTCGAAGAAGAGGGATGGGCGGCCGGGTGTCAGCGCGTCGTGGGGGTGGACGAGGTCGGCTACGGACCCGTGGCCGGCCCCGTGGTCGCCGCCGCTGTCGCTCTCCGCAGAGGTCAGCGGTTCGAGGGTGCCGTCGACAGCAAGCTACTGAGCGCGAAGCGACGGGAAGAGCTCGCCGGTATTATCCAGAAGCACTGCCTGGCGTACGGCGTCGCCGCCGCTTCCTGTCGAGAGATCGAGCGCCTGAACGCCCGGAACGCCGCCGCGCTCGCCATGCGCCGCGCGCTTCGACACCTTCCTTTCGAGCCCGATCTTCTTCTCGTGGATGGCAAGCGCGTGCCCGGTCTGCGTGAGCACACGCCCGTCGTTGGCGGCGATCTGAGGTGTCACTCCATCGCCTGTGCCTCGATCGTGGCAAAGGTCACCCGGGATCGCCTGATGCGACGTCTGGGCCGTCGGTACCCGGAATACGGGTGGGAGTCGAACAAGGGATACCGAACGGCCGAGCACAGGGCCGCGATCCGCGAGTTCGGGCCCACGCCTCATCATCGACGTACCTTCGCCGGCGTGTTGCAGGTGGAGCTTCCGCTGGACGCGGCGAAAGGTGCCCGGGTGTCGGCAGAGGGCACGTCTCCGCGGGGAGGAGCGACGAGTGTCCGCGCCTGAGCGGCCTTCCCATAATCCCGTGAGCTAGAGCATGCACTCCGAGCACCTTCAAAACGTACAGTGGTCCTGGGTCGCCTTCGGCTGGTTCGCCGCCGTCGCCGCGGCCAGCGGCTTGTTGCTGGCGCTCGAGGCGGCGGGTGCGATGGGCGGAAGCGAAGGCGTGGATTCGGTCGTCGTGGCTCTGGCGGTCGCGGCCGGCTTCGCGTTCGGCGGGTTCATCATGTGCTACAAGACGGCGGCGGCGCCGATACTTCACGGGGGCGCGATGGCCGGCCTCAGTTTCGTCGTCTGGTTCCTCCTGAACCTGACCTTCGGAGGCTTCACGACGGGGCTGAGCGCCTGGGAGGGTCTTTCGGTCCGTACGTTCGCCGTGGCCTTGTTGGTGCAGGGAGGGGCGGCGATCGCGGGCGCCTGGATCGGGTACCGCTACGCGCCCGTCCGCGTGGAGTAGCACCCTACGGCCGGATGCGCTGAATGGACTTCATCTTCGAGCAGATCCGAACCGGGGGCGATCGCAACTTCGGCTACGTCGTCGGGGATAGAGCCGCGGGCGTCGCCGCGCTGATCGATCCCTCCTACGAGCCGGAGACGCTGGTCGAGCGCGCTACGGACCAGGGCCTCACGGTTCAATTGATCATCAACACGCACGGCCACCCCGATCACACGAATGGCAATCAGCGCGCGAAGGAACTCACCGGAGCACCCCTGGCCGCGCACCGGAACTCGGCGGCGGGTCCGGACCTCGAGCTCGACGACGGAGGCTCCCTCGGCCTCGGCTCACTGAAGCTCGAATTCCTCCACGTGCCGGGACACGCGGACGACCACCTGCTGATCCATCTGGCGGAACAGCGTGTGGCGATCACCGGTGATCTGCTGTTCGTCGGAAAGATCGGCGGAACGGGCACGGCCGAGGCGGCCCGCCAGGAGTACGAGAGCTTGAAGCGGGTGCTCGAGGCGCTGCCCGACGACACGACTATCTGGCCTGGGCACGACTACGGCTGTCGCCCCTCCTCCACCATCGCGCTGGAGAGGATCACGAATCCGTTCCTGCGTTGCGAAGGATTCGATGACTTTCTCTCGCTCAAGAAAAACTGGCCCACCTTCAAGGCGGAGCACGGCCTGAGGTAGGCACGCCGCGAACGGAGGCACGGCGCGCCGCTGCCGTGATCTTCCCCGTGCGCGTAGAATAGGCAGAGGACAAGCGCCTCCGCTGCGTCACGACCGGGTAGCTCAGTCGGTAGAGCAACGGACTTTTAATCCGTAGGTCGTGGGTTCGATCCCCACCCCGGTCATTGTTGTAACGATCTGCTACACAGCATCTTCCAGCATCGTAGTCGCCTTCCAAAGTGGAAGTTTCGAACGAGTGTACCGCAAACTGTACCACGTTCTCCGGCCTAGCGGACGGCACGGAGTCC
>JAUVMT010000209.1 GCA_030600085.1 Gemmatimonadales bacterium
GGCACCCGTGCTTTTCTCGAGAAGCGAGCCCCGACGTTCGGCGAGGAACACGCGGGATGAGAGAGGAGAACCAGCTGCGCGAAGGGACGGAGGACGATCTCGACGAGCTCGTCGCGCTCTGGGCGCACTACGTTCGCGACCACCGCCACAACCCGGCGTACAACCGGGTGGCGCGCACTGGATTCGTGAGCCGACGGGCCGCGTTCGCGAGCGACATTCGAGATGAGAACGCGACCGTCTTCGTCCTCGCTCGACGGGACGGCGGCCTGGACGGCATGATCTCCTGCCGGATAGAGACCAACCTTCCGTACTTCCAGCCCCACCGCCTCGGCCGCATCCGGACGCCCTACGTCCGGCCCGATGCCCGCAAGAAGGGCAATCTCAAGAAGCTCCTCACGGCTGCCTACCGCTGGGCGCGCGAGCGCGAGCTCCTGGAGGTCCGTCTCTACGTTGGAGCCGACAACGTGGTGGCCAACGCGATCGCCGAGGAGCTCGGCTTCGATGCCGTCGCGGTCGTGCGACGCCGAGCGATCGACTGGAGCAGTCCGCCGGAGCAGCGGTAGGTGGAAAAGCCAGAATGAAGTCAGGAAAGACGCCAGGAAGGACGCTATGACGAACACAGAGGGAGCCTCCCGACCGGTACTGGCCGTCCTCGGAGCCGGCACGATGGGCCACGGGATCGCGCAGGTCGCGGCTCTCGCGGGCTACGACGTCCGGCTCACCGACGTGAGCGACGAGGCCCTGGAGAGCGCGATGGGGCGAGTGAAGGCTCAGCTCGATAAAGGCGTCGAGCTCGGAAAGGTGGAGCCCGACGTTCGCGACGCCGCGCTCGGCCGCCTCCGCGCGACGTCCGATGCCGCCGAGGCGATGGCCGGCGCCGAGATCGTCGTCGAGGCGGTCCCGGAGGTGCTGGAGCTGAAGCAAGAGATCCTCGCCAGCGCCGCCGAGACCGTGGAAGCCAACACGCTGCTGGCCACCAACACGTCCTCGCTGTCGATCACCGCGATCGCCGAGGCGGTTCCCGGACAGGAACGGGTCGTGGGCATGCACTTCTTCAACCCGGTCCACATCATGGCGCTCGTCGAGATTGTCCGGGGCGACCGTACCGCGCCCGACGCGGTCGAGCGTGCCCGCGAAGCCGCCGAGCGCATGGGCAAGACGCCCATCGTGGTCGTTGACTCTCCCGGCTTCGCTTCCTCGCGACTCGGCATCGCCCTCGGCCTCGAGGCGATCCGGATGTTCGAGGCAGGGGTCGCATCCGCCGAGGACATCGACCGCGCGATGGAGCTCGGATACCGGCACCCGATGGGCCCGCTCCGGCTCACGGACCTCGTGGGGCTGGATGTACGGCTCGAGATCGCGCGCCACCTGCACCGGGAGCTCGGCGACCGGTTCCAGCCGCCCGAGCTGCTGGGGCAGATGGTGGAGGAAGGCAAGCTGGGAAAGAAATCCGGCCGTGGCTTCTACGTCTGGTAGAACCGGCCTCGTCCATAAGGAGCGAGCGAGAGATGAGCGACGTGCTGCTGAAGGAGAAGCTGGAAGGCCGGGTCGGTGTTCTCACCATCAATCGCCCGGACAAGATGAATGCCCTGAACGGAGAGGTTCGTTGCGCGCTCCTCGGAGCCCTTGAGGAGTTCCGCACCGATGACGAGGTCCGCGTCGTCGTGCTAACCGGTGCTGGTGAGAAAGCCTTCATCGCGGGGGCGGACATCGGCGAGTTCAAGGACGCGAAGCCGACCCAGCAGTACCAGAACATGCAGCGCGGCAACATCTACTCGGAGATGGAGGCCTTTCCCAAGCCGATCATCGCCATGATCCACGGCTTCTGCCTGGGCGGCGGCTGCGAGCTATCCATGGCGTGCGACATCCGGATCGCCTCCGACCAGGCGCGGATCGGGCAGCCCGAGATCAACCTGGGACTCATCCCCGGCGGCGGCGGCACGCAGCGCCTACCGCGCCTCGTCGGCGAGGGCCGGGCGATGAAGATGATCTACACGGGGAAGATGATCTCGGCCGAGGAAGCCGGCCGCATCGGCCTGGTCGATGAAGTCGTGCCCGCCGACGAGCTGCGTGAGCGGACCCTCGAGATCGCCCGAACGATAGGATCCAAGTCGCCGATCGCCCTCAAGGCGGCGAAGGAGAGCATCCTCGCGGCGAGGCGAATGCCGATGGACCAGGGTCTTCAGTTCGAGCGCGCCTGGTTCAGCCTGCTCTTCTCGACCCACGACATGGACGAGGGAGTGAGCGCCTTCCTTGAGAAGCGCCCCGCCGAGTTCACCGGCGAGTAGGTACCGGTCGCCGCGCGGCCGGCCCGCGACCGCCTGAACGACTGCCTGAACGACCAAGGCCCCGCTTTCGGCGGGGCCTTGTCTTTGGTTCGAAATCGCTCGCGAGGCCTCTCGCGAGGGAGCTCGAGATCACAGTTCTGCGAGAACGCTCACGGTCTTTCTGTCGCCGCGTCCCGTCGAAAACTGAACGAACCCGTCCTCGAGGGCGAACAGCGTATCGTCCCTTCCGCGGCCCACATTGCGACCCGGATGGATCCGCGTGCCGCGCTGACGGACGATGATGCTGCCCGCGCTCACGGCCTGCCCTCCGTACCTCTTCACGCCGAGGTACTTCGGCTTACTGTCGCGGCCGTTGCGGCTCGAGCCTACGCCTTTCTTGTGCGCCATTTCGCTACTCCCCGTCCGTCTGCGCGCGAATCGCCTTCTCGACGTCGCCTTTGAGGATGCGACCACCGGCCCCGGATCCCTCCAACCCCGCGAGGTCGATTCCGTTCTCCTCGGCCAGCTTGCGGGCAGCATCCGTGATGTTGATCTCGGGAGCGGCCTCTGCCTCCGGAGCGGCGACCTCAGCCTCAGCAGCCTCCTCCTCCGGCGCGGCCACCTCGGCCTCGACGACCGGAGTCTCCTCGCCAGCCGCCTCGTCCACGACCGCCGCGGCCTCTTCCTTCTTCGGCTTCTTCGCCTTGCGCGGCTTCGCCTTCCCGAACGTAATCTCGGTCACGCGGACTTCGGTGAAACCCTGGCGGTGGCCCTGCTTCTTCCGGTAGCCCTTACGTCGCTTGCGCTTGAAAACGATGATCTTCTCGCCTCGGCCGTGCCGCACGACCTCGGCGGCTACGGAGGCGCCCTCCAAGGAGGGCTGCCCGATCTGGACCTTGCCGTCCGTCTCAGTGAGCAGAACCTCGAACGTCACCGTATCACCCGGCTCCGCGCGCAGGCGAGGGATGCGAAGCGTGGAATCGGGCTCGGCCCGAAACTGCTTCCCGCTGGCTTCTATGATCGCATACATGCAGATGATCTCTTGGTTCTGGCGGATCTCTTGGTTCTGGCGGATTTGCGATAGCCTACAAAGCTAATCCGCATATTCCACAGGGTCAACGTCGGGGGGACGGCACCGAGCGAACGCGCAATCCGCACCTATCTACAGCGCCTGACGTCGCTCGTTCCGACAGTTACTCGGTGCTGCTTTCCTCTAGCCAAACGAGATCTGCAAGATCCTGAGGTCGACCGGACCCTGGGCCATCCGGTGCCGCTCAGGCGAATCCAAGGCCCGGGCAAGTCCGTACGAGGGGGAGGAGCACCCTCCGACAGCCTCGGCGTCGGTAGGATCAAGAACAGCTATAATTGACGCGCTGACAACGAGATAGACGATGGACATATTGCTGGCCTTGATCCTCGGCGTCGGTCTCTCTGCCGCAGCCGGCTTTCGCGTCTTCGTTCCGCTACTCGGAATGAGCATCGCGGCACAGGCCGGCCACCTGGAGCTCGCTGCCGGATTCGGCTGGCTGTCCACGCCGACCGTCACGATCGCGCTCGGCATCGCGACCGCACTCGAGATCGGCGCCTACTTCATCCCCTGGCTCGACACCGCGCTCGACACCGTCGCGACCCCCGCCGCTGTCGTGGCGGGGACCGTCATGACGGCCTCGCTGCTGGGCGACATGTCGCCGCTCCTCAGATGGGGGCTCGCCGTGATCGCCGGAGGCGGGGTCGCGGGCACCGTGCAGGGAGCCACCGTGGTCGCGCGCGGGACGTCGACGGTCACCACCGCGGGCCTGGCGAACCCGCTCGTGGCGCTGGCAGAGCTGACGGCGTCTGGGGTCACGACCGTGCTCGCGCTCGCCGTACCGCTGATCGCCCTTGTCTTCGTGGCCAGCTTCCTCATCGTGCTCGGAGCGCGGAGACGTCGCACCGCCCCCGCCGATGGGCCCGGCTGACCCCGGCTAGCCTCCTAGCATGGAGAGTGCGAACGAGGCCAAGAAGCCGATGGCGGCGATCGGGCCCGAGAA
>JAUVMT010000081.1 GCA_030600085.1 Gemmatimonadales bacterium
AGGGAGAGGGGGGGGGCGACCCGTCACGCCGCGTCCCGAACGGCCTTCAGACGCTCCGACGCCACCTCGGCGGCCACCCTTGACACCTTCTGCCTCGCCCGATCGCGCTGGAAGAGCGAGAGTTTGAGGAACACAAAGGAGAGGAGGGGCACCCGTCGCAGCCGACGCTTCGACCGCCCGCGGAACAAATAGGTGCCGATCAGCCGGAGCCACCGCCTCGCGATGGCGGGCCACGAGTAGAAGGTGAGCATGACCCGCCGGAACGCCATCAACACCTCCGCGCGTGAGACCGTCTTCGGCTCGAACACCAGGTGGTCCCCGTCGTAGTGCGCCAAGTTCTCATCCCGGATCCGTCCCTCGGATTCCACTTCGCAGTGGAACGGTGTGCCCGGAATCGGGATCGAGATCGAGAGGAAGATCGCGGTAGGATCCACGCTCTCGAGCTTCCGGGGTAACTGCCGGTAGTACTCGGGGGTGTCCCCGTCCAGAGCGAGCATCATTCCGGTGAAGGTGAGGATGCCGCGCTCCTTGAGCTTGACGAACTGCTCCCGATACTCGTGTACGCGGTTCTGTCGCTTGTTGACCGAGAGCAGGCTCGGCTGATTCAGCGACTCCAGTCCGATGAACGCCATCGAGCAGTTCGCCTCGACGAGCAGATCCACGAACGTGTCGTCGTACAGGCAGTTGAAGCTGAACTGGACTCCCACGGCCCAGAGATGGAGCTCGGCGATCTCGCGTAGCAGCGCCTTCGCGTACTTCATGTCGCCGCCGAAGTTGTTGTCGAGAATCATAGCCATCTTCCGCTTGCGGAACGGGAGAGCGGAAGTGGCGGTCAGGTCCCGAATCACGTCCTCGATCGGGCGACAGCGAAACGGCTTCGTCTTGATGTTCAACGCGCAGTAGGTGCAGCCGAACGGGCAGCCGCGGGACGACTCGGTCACCACGGGCACGTCGAACACGGGCTCCACGAGATCGTACCGGGGCGGCGGAATGCCCTCGAGCGACGGGGCGAAGGGGGCCGTGTAGGTCCGCTTCAGCCGCCCCGCAACCAGATCCTCGACCACCTCCGCCCATACGGGCTCCGCTTCACCCACCACCACGGCGTCGACGTGCGGCAGCACGTTTTGCGGGAAGGTCGAGGGGTAGCGTCCACCTGCCACCACCGTCTTCCCGAGCGCTCGAAAGCGTGCCGCCACCGCGTACGCGTGAGGGGCGCAGAAATCCATGAAGCTCAGCGCGATGAAGTCGGCGTCGGTCTCGTAGTCGATCGGCCGTACCATTTCGTGAAGCACCTCGACCTCGACCAGATCGGGGGTGAGGCCCGCCAGGAGGATTCCGGACAGCGGTGGGGAGGGGCAGCGGGCGTAGTAGGCGTGCTCCTCGCCCAGATTCTGAAACAGCACGATGATCTGAAGCTTCGGCTTGCTCATCGGTCACCTCATCTCCTGTCCGCCGCTCTCCGCGGCGGCATTCAGTACCTGAGCCGTACCGCATGGGCCCCATCGCCCGGTCGACGACGCATCGTCCCTGGCGCATGTCGTCCCTCGTTTCGGCGCAAGGTAGGACGGGCACCCTCAAGAAAGAGTCAAGCGACGATCGGCAGCTCCTTAGGAGCGGCTTGACCGCCTCTTGACCCCGTTCGGATACGCTCCGGTCGTGGAATCACTGGAGGTGTGTCATGATCGACGAAACGAACGGAATCCGCGACCGGAGGGCAGGATGGGCCACGCTGTGCGGCGCGGGGGCGCTGGTTGCCTTCTGGGGGCTCTACTTCGGCGGAGTCATCGACAGCGGTTCCGATGAACTGACCCGCGAGTTCGAATCGGCCTTTCCACTCGCCGACGCGGCACTGGTCATCATGCTGGTGGCCGCCGGTGTGTCCCTGCTCCGCGGCAGGACCGCGGGGACCTTCTGTCTCGTCGCCGCGGCGGCCGCCTCTCTCTACCTGGGGATCCTCGACGCGACCTTCTACGGGCGTCAGGGGCACTACTTCCCTCTGACCGGAGCGGGACTCTTCGAGCTGGCGGTCAACCTGCTCTGCATCGGCGGTGGAGCCTGGGGACTGAGACGCGGCTGGACCCAGTGGCGGAGGACGCTCGCGAGAGCCAGAAGCGCGCGCCCGGCCACGAACCGACGATCCGGGCACCGGCTCTTCCCCACGACCGGATCCTTTGCCGTGCGTGGCGAGAATCGTGAGTTGGACCGCGGCGGGCGGCTTCGCCCGGCGAGGGCCCGATGATCACCGAACCGAAGCGCTCGCTCCCCGCCGGGTTTGTCCGGGACTACGTGGTCACGATGAGACCATACCTCCTCTTCGTGTCCGGGATCACCGGGGTGGCGGGTCTCGCGCTGGCCTCAAGGCCCCCGGCCGTCGGCACCGCGCTCCTTGGCCTGGTCTTCTTCCTCTCCTACGGGTTTGGCCAAGCGCTCACCGACTGCTTCCAACTGGACACCGACTCCATTTCGGCTCCCTATCGACCACTGGTCCGCGGGACGATCCGACGGAGAGATGTGCTCGCGGTGAGTTTGGCGGGGTTGCTGGCCTGCGGACTGGTCGTCGTCCGGTACAACCCGTGGAACTTGCCGTTCGTGGCCCTCACCGTGGCGGGGCTCGCGACCTACACCCACTTCAAGCGCCGGCCGTGGAGCGGGCCGTTCTACAACGCGGGTATAGTGGCGGTCCTGCTTCTCATCGGCTACGCGTCGGGTGTGGGCGCGGCCGGAGCCGTCGAAGGGCGTGGCCCGGGCTCGGTTGTCTTCGTGGGGACGGCCGTCGTCGTCTTCTTCGGCTACGCCAACTTCGTACTCACGGGCTACTACAAGGACATCTCCGCGGATCGGGCCTCGGGCTACCGAACCCTGCCCGTGGTGTCCGGTCTTCGGTTCTCGTCCGCCGTCAGCGACTCGTTCGCCCTTCTCTCGCTGCTCGGGGTCATCCTGGCCGTCCGAGGTGCGCTCACGACGGCATCCACCGCCACCCTGCCCATCGTGAGTATGGCGCTCCTCGCTGCCGGGGTCGGCGCCACGGCCCTCGGGCAGATCCGGCTCCACCGGGTGGACCACGAGTCCGTCGCGTACCGGGCGATCCAGCCCGTCGTCCATGCCTACATCCTCCTCCTCGCCGGGATAGCCGCCCTTCTGCGGCCGTCCTGGGCGGGAGGCCTCGTCCTCTTCTACGGAGCGTTCTGGATCACCATGCGCACCCGACCGGAGAGGGAGCAGATCTGAGCATCGAGCGATAGACACGGAGGTCGAGATGTTGATCGTCGTCAATCCACAGGCCGGTGAAGGCCGGGGGCTCGCCAGGTGGCGGGAGATCGAGCCGAAGGTGCGGGAGCGGGTCGGGCCGTTTCAGACCGTGGTGACCCAGGATCCGGAATCAGTTCCGGCAGTCGTCGCGCAGCGGCTGGCAGCCGGCGAGACCGCCTTCGTGGCCGCGGGGGGGGACGGAACGGTGAACCTGCTCATGCGGAGCCTGGTGGAACACATCGACTCCACCGATCTGCGCGAGATCCGACTCGGAGCGATCGGGCTCGGGTCGAGCAACGACTTCCATAAGCCCATCCAAGCCTGCGGCCGGATCGAGGGGGCTCCATGCCGCCTCGACTTCGCCTCGGCGACACTGCATGACGTCTGCCTGGTGACCTTTCGGGACGAGGAGGGCGCCCGGCGCCGGCGTCCGTGGCTCATCAACTCGAGCATCGGGACTACCGCGGAGGCGAACCACTTCTTCAATCACCCGAGCCGCCCGCTGCGGCTTCTGAAGCGCTTCGCCCCGGGCTTGGCGATCGCGTACGCCGCGCTGCGGACGCTAGTGCGTCGTCGCTCCCAGGATCTGACGGTGACGATCGACGGCTCGACGGAACTGCGGATCCGGGTCGCCAACCTCGGAGTGGTGAAGAACCCGCATTTCACCGGCTCGCTCCGATACGATTCACCGATCGAGCCGGCAAGCGGTCACTTCTACGTCCATCTCCTGGCGGATGTGTCTCTTGCGAGACTGCTGCTAGCCCTGAGCAGACTCGCCCGGGGCCGGTTTTCGGGACAGCGAGGCGCCCGCTCCTGGCGAGCCGTCCGGGTCGTCGTTCGAAGCGAGCGTCCGTTCGCGCTGGAAGGGGATGGAGAGGTCGTGCTCGCACGCGAGGCATCGTTCTGCGTGATGCCTCGCCTGCTGAGGATCGCGGCGTGAGCGCCCGCGAGCTCCGGACGGAGACCGTCCACGAGATCGCCCTGATCGAGCGGCTGGCCGGCGCCTTCACCCGCTCGTCGCATCAGCTGAACGAACGGCACGAGACCGACGCGGAACTGCTTCGGGTGCCGGGATCCGATCCGGTGCTGGCCCTCACGACCGACCATATCGCCGAGGAGATCCAGGCGGGGCTCTACGTTGACGCCGAGCTAATCGGGTGGATGACGGTGATGGTCAACGCCAGCGACCTGTCCGCCGTCGGGGCCCGACCCCTGGGCCTCGTGCTCAACGAGACGCTGCCCCCGGATGTCGGGGAAGGATTTCTGGCGGCGTTGCAACGGGGAATCCAGCAGGCGTGCGACGCCTGTGGCCTGCACGTCCTGGGTGGGGACACCAACTTCGGCCCGCGGCTACAGATGGGCGGCTGCGCTCTGGGTGTCGTGCCCGAAGGTCGCCCGATGACCCGTCGGGGGTGTGCTCCGGGCGATCTGCTCTTCGCCTCGGGGCCGCTCGGGCTCGGCGGTGCCTTCGCGCTCGCCCGGCTTCTGGGGGGGAGCGAGGCCGACGGCGAAAGGATCCCCTTCCGGCCCGTCGCGCGGCTGACCGAAGGCCAGCTTCTCCGTCCCTTCGCCTCCGGCTGCATGGATACGAGCGACGGCGCGCTACCCACCCTGGACGAGCTAATGCGGCTGAACGGAGTCGGATTTCGATTCCGGATCACCGCGGCCGAGTCGCTGCACCCGGCGGCGGCCGCGGCCGCGTCGAGAGCACGGATCCCGCCCTGGATGCTGCTCGCCGGACCGCACGGCGAGTACGAGCTCCTCTTTACCGTGCCGCGCGGCCGCCTCGAGCGATTCCTGGTGGCGGCCCGCGCGCGTGAGTGGCGACCGCTCCATCTCGGGGAAGCCGTCCGCGAGCCGGGGTTGACGCTCCCCATCGATGGGACCCTCCGCCAGTTGGACACGACCGCGGTTCGCAATCTGTTCGGCGAAGTCGGCGGCGACCTCGGGGCCTACCGGGAGGGCCTGGCACGACTGGCGGCTGCCGCGACGACGGAGAGGGCTCGATGCGCGAGATGAGCGCGAGATCCGAAAGAGCCGAGCGGTTCTTCGCCTGGGTCATCGCCCACCGATTGATCGTCGTGGCCACCGCCGCGGCGCTTCTGGGGGTCTGTGCCGTCGGCGCGAGAAACGTGCAGGTCGACTACACGATCGAGCAGCTCTTTCCGGCCCGCGGCGAGACCCGCGCCCTCTTCGAGGAGTACAAGCGCGCCTTCTCCCGGGAGGACACGCGGTTCTCACTCGTCTGGAAGGACTCACGTCCGCCGGGCGTCGCCCTCTTCCGTGACATGCAGCGGGCGGCGGACCAATTCGAGGCGGTGGGTTTGCGGGACGTCCACTGGATCGGGAGCGTCGACGTCGTAGGGACGGAGGCGATCGACGGCGAGCTCGGTCTGCGCGTCCACCCGCTCATCGAGGAAGACCGGCTCAGCGATGACTACGTTCGCCGGGAGCTGGCTCGCCACCGGAGCGAGAACCTCTACAGCGGATACCTGTGGAACGCGGACCAGACGGCATTCGCCATTCACGGGTATCTGGACGAGGACGACAGCGACGACCGCAGCCGGCGAGACATCGACGAGGCGCTGGCCGAGCGGCTGGAGTCGCTGGACCTGGAAGGCGTGACCCTGGCCATGGGTGGTATCCCGGTCATCCGGTCGCGCCTGCCGAAGCTTCTGGAGGCGGACCAGAGACTGCTCCTGGGCGGGGGCTTCCTGCTCCTCCTGGGCATTCTTCTCCTTTTCTTCCGGCATCCGGGCCACGTCCTGCTCTGTCTGGGATCCGCACTTCCCGCCTATCTCGTCACGATCGCGGTCATGGGGTTCACGGGAATCTCCCTCACCGTCCTGACGAGCTTCATCCCGATCATCGTGCTGGTGGTCGGGGTGAGCGACGCGATCCACCTGCTGGAACGGTTCCGGGACGAAATACGGACTCGGCGCGACGGCGCGGGAGCGGTGGTGGCGACCTTTTCGAGGCTTTCGGGAGCCTGCTTCTATACCTCGCTCACCACGGCGGTTGGCTTCCTCGCGCTGGCTGGGACACGGATCGGCATCGTGGTCGAGTTCGGCGTTCTGTCCGCCTTCGCGATCCTTTGCGCTTTCGGATTCAGCATGACGCTCCTCCCGGCGCTTCTGAGTCTGTCGAGGTCGACCTCGTTCGACGATCGAGGGCTGCGGCCCCGGTGGATCCAACGCACCGTCCACGCGGCCGCCGCCCTGGCCGCCCGCCCAGTCCGAGCGGTGCCGGTCCTCTTTCTGGCCATCGGCCTGCTCGGACTGGCGGCGGCGACGGGACTCAGGCCGAATACCCTGCTGCTGGATGACCTTCAGCCCCGGTCCAGTCTGCTGCGGGATCTGCGGTGGATCGAACGGAACGGCTTCGGGCTCTTCCAGGTCAACCTCTACCTGAGACAGATGGATGGGCGGCCGCTCCATGCGCCGGATGCGCTGGCCTGGATGGCACGCTTTCAGTCCTTCGTGAGCCGCGACCCGCTGGTGGTGGGCACGCTCGGTCTGCCGGACTACATGAAGCAACTGCGCGCCGCCGCCCTGGGAGACCCCGAGGCCACCGTCGAACTGCCGACCACGCTCGAGGAGTCCAGTCAGCTGCTCCTCATGGCCCAGCTGCAGGACGCCGATTTCGCCGAGGATGTCTTCCACCCGGTCGAGGGCGAAGCCCAGATCATCGTGACGGTGAGGGACGAGGGGTCCGTCGTGATCCTGCCGTTCCTGGATCGGGTCGACCGCTTCCTGGCCTCGAATCCGCCGCCCGTGGGCGCCGCCGCCCCCACCGGTACGGTGTATCTGCTTCAGTCCTACCAGGCCCGCATCCTCGAGAGCTTCGGCCCCAGCATCGCGATCGCGATCTTCGTCATCACGGGAATCATGGTCTACATGTTCCGCTCCCTGAAGTACGGGCTATTGGCTCTCGTTCCGAACCTGTTCCCGCTGGTTGTGCTCCTGGGTGCCATGAGGTTACTCGCTTTCGACCTCAAGCCCTCAACGATTCTCGTCTTCTCGGTCGCGTTCGGAATCGCGGCGGATGACACCATTCATCTGCTCGGCCGGTTCAGAAGCGCCGTCGAGCGCGGCCGAGGCGTCCGCGATGCGCTGGTGGAAAGCGTGCAGGACGCGGGACCGGCCATTCTGATGACCACGGTGGTGGTGAGCGCCGGCTTCTCTCTTCTCATGGCCTCGCAGTTCGAGGTTCTCTTCCTGGTCGGTTTGATGACGGTGGTGAGCGCGCTTTCCGCCGTCTGTGCCGACCTCTTCCTGATCCCGTCCATCCTGGGTATGGGGCGTCGCGCGTCCGTGAGAGGGACGAGGATGCCCAATCAGATACGGGAGGCTTGAAGATGTGGACCCGATCATGGGTGCTGATGGCGGTCGCCACGGCAGCGGTGCCCGCCGCGTCGGTCTGCCAGACCGACGAACAGAGAGGCCGCGAGATCGCCGTACGGGCGGACCGACTGGCCCGCGGCTACGGAGACCTGACGGCCCGCCTCACCATGGTGCTGCGCGACAGAAAAGGTCGGGAGCGTCGCCGGGAGATGCGGATACAGGTGCTCGAGACGGAGGGGGATGGGGAGCGGACGCTTCTGGTGTTCGACAACCCGCGCGACCTTCGGGGCACGGCGTTGCTCACTCACGGAAACCCCTCGGGCGACGATAGCCAGTGGCTCTATCTGCCGGCCCTCAAGCGGGTGAAACGGATCGCCTCCAGTGGCAGGTCCGGCTCGTTCATGGGAAGCGAGTTCTCCTACGAGGACATCCGATCCCAGGCAATCGCCCGACATCGCTACCGGCTCGCGGGCGAGGAGCCCCTGGAGGGGGAGGATTGCTGGATCGTAGAGCGAGTGTCCAGGGACGCCGAATCCACCTACAGCAGGCAGCTGATCTGGATCGACCGGTCCGAGCACCGGGTCCGACGGATCGATTACTACGACCGGGACGAACAGCTTCTTAAGACGCTACGGCTGAAGGGTTTTCGCCGGTACCTCGACCGCTTCTGGCGGCCCGACGAGATGGAGATGGTCAACCATCAGACAAGCCGAAGCACCCGCATCTTGTGGCACGAGTATGCGTTCGGGGTGGGGCTGGACCAGCGCGACTTCGATCGCGCAAGTCTGGAGTGGGCGGGATAGGGAACGATCGGAATGCGCCGCTTCTCGCTGTGCCTCGCTCTCGCCGTCTTTCCCCTTCCCGGATCGGCTCCTCGACCCCTGATCGCTCAGTGGCAGGCGCAAGTCGCGGTAGAGAGCCGACTTTTCGCCGGTGGTGGCCTACAGCCGGAGGAATCGAAGGCGGAGCTCGGCCTTGTCCTTTGGTCGAGGGCGCAAATCGAATGGGACGAGCGGGCGCAGCGCCTCGTGGTCGAGCCGTTCCTGCGGGTCGGCCTACTCACCGGTGAGCGCGTTCGCTTCGATCTGCGGGAGCTGAGTTGGATCGGACGGTGGAAGAGCTGGGAGCTGCGAGTGGGGATGGCCGAGCTGTTCTGGGGGGTCGCCGAGTCCCGACCGGTCATCGATGTCATCAACCAGCGCTATGCGGTAGGCAGCGTACGAGGATACGAGAAGCTGGGACAGCCGCTCCTCCGCCTCGTGATGATCCGGAATTGGGGCACGCTCCAGGCCATCCTGCTCCCACGGTTCAGGGAGCGACCGTTCGAGGGTGGCGCGGGGCGTCTCTGGTCGCCCTTACCGGTCGTCGACGACGAGCCGGTTTATGAGTCGCCGGCGGAAGCGGATCATGTCGACTGGGCTGTCCGCTGGTCCCACACCCT
>JAUVMT010000166.1 GCA_030600085.1 Gemmatimonadales bacterium
CTACGGCGGATCCGACCGCGGCGGCCACGAAGCCGAGTCGGGTCCCGAAGACCTCGCGCCCCTCTCCCGCTCCGGAAGCTCCTGTTCTTCCGCTCAAGCCGAGCCGCCCAAGTCACGGGCAAACGCGTCAACCTCCGGCCGGGTCGGCAGCGAGGGCTGGGCGCCCTCCCGCGTCGTGCTGAGTGCGGCCGCCCGATTGGCGAAGTCGGCCGCGGCCTCCAGCGAAGCGCCCTCCGCCAGCGCCACCGCCAGCGCACCGTTGAAGGCATCCCCGGCGGCCGTGGTGTCGACGGCGGCGATCGAACAGGCCGGCCGAACGACGCTCATCTCCTCTTCCTCGAGGAGAGCGCCCTCCGCGCCGAGCGTCACGATCACCCGGCGCACGCCGGCCGCACGCAGCTTCCGCGCGGCGAGCCGAGCCGCCTCGATTCCCGATCCTCCTCCGCCCGCCAGGGCAATCGCCTCGCCGGTGTTCGGCGTCAGCACGGACACGTCGCGGAGAACCCGAACATCGACCGGAGCCGCGGGCGCGGGGTTCAGGATGACGGGCACTCCCGCATCCATCGCCCGGCCTACGGCATGGGCCACCGTCGGTATCGGCGTTTCCAGCTGAAGAAGCAGGATGTCCGCGGCCTCGATCTCTTTGGCCGCCCGGTCGACATCCTCCGGTACGAGCATGGCGTTGGCGCCCGGCGCCACGGCGATGGCGTTTTCGCCTTCGTCGCTTACGACGATCAAAGCGACGCCGCTCGGGGCGTCCGGATCCCTGACCACGAAGCTCGTGTCGATCCCCGCCCTCTGGAGGTTCGACAGCGAGGCCTCTCCGAACTCGTCCCGGCCCACCCTCGCCACCAGGGTGACTCGCGCGCCGAGCCGTGCAGCGGCCACGGCCTGGTTCGCGCCTTTGCCTCCAGCCGCACTGAAGAAAGAGGTGCCCAAGACGGTTTGGCCGGCTGCCGGCAGAGCGGGTGCCCTCACGACGAGGTCCGTGTTCGAGCTTCCCACCACCACGATGCGAGGCGGCATCAACCGTCCCTCAACGAACCGAAGAGCATCGCCTTCCACGCCGGCACGTCGATCTCCCAGCAAACGACGGCGTTCGGCTTCCGCAGATGGCCCCAGACCTTCTCGTTATGCGGGTAATCGTAAATCTCCAAAGCGTCGACCACCGTCATGCCGCGCGTGAGGTCGCTCTCGGTCTCGAGCAGCACGCGGTGCGCGCTGCGTCGCGTGCAGATCGAGGGGTCCAGAGCGATTCCCATGGCGATAGGATCCGGAAGTCCGAGGCCGGGGTCTCCCGATTGGCGGCGATTGGCCTCCAGCGCCGTGGCGTTGCAGTCGACCGCGAAACGGGCCAGAGGGTTGTCGAAGCTACGGACGTAGGCCATCTCCTCGTCGTCCAGGTTGGCCCCGTGGCGGCAGAGCTCCCATCCGACCATCTCGATCGGCAGTCCCGACTCGAAAACGACCCGCGCCGCATCAGGGTCCACCCAGAGGTTGAACTCGGCCGCCGGCGTCACGTTGCCGACCGTACAGGCGGCTCCGCCCATGACGACGCAGCGTCCCACTTTGGAGGCGAGATCCGGCGCGATCTCGAGCGCACGCGCGAGGTTGGTCAGCGGGCCGAGCGTCACGAGAACGAGGCCGGGGTTCTCCCGCACAGTGCGGACGATCACGTCAACGGCGTCGCCCTCGGCGGCACTCCGTTGCGGTGGGGGGTAGCCCAGATCGCCGAGGCCGTCCCCGCCGTGGAAGAACTGCGCGGTCACCAACGGGCGCCTCAGCGGGTCGGCCGAGCCGCTGTAAACGGGGGCATCCGAGTCGCAGAGCTCTAGTGTGTAGAGGGCGTTCCGGACGCCCTGATCCACGGGGACGTTGCCAGCCACGACCGTCACGGCCTTGATTTCCACGTCCGGCCAGCGGGCGGCCATGATGAGGGCCACCGCGTCATCCGAGGCGGTGTCGGTGTCGATCAACAAGGCTCGTGGCACGGTCGGCCTCCGTACTCGGGTGCCGCGTTCCGGCGTTCTTAGGTGTGGCCGACAGTCACGGGTCGATGCCCCGGACCGCCGTCACTCAGTATAGCCCGGACCACCAGGGGTTGTTCAGGCGGGGCGGAGCTGGATTTCTACATCGTGAATGGCGGCGGCCACACCTGGCCTGGAGCCCCCGTGGAGTTCGGAAGCACCAAGAGCCTGGAGATCAACGCGAGCGAGCTTCTGGCCGAGTTCTTTTCAGACCACTAGCCGGCCGCCCTCAGGATGGCGCGGCGTGCGGTCACGCCGGCCATAGCCGCGCGGTATTCGGCTGACGCGTGTATGTCGCTCAGAGGACTCTCGATCGCCTCCCCCGCGTCCCCGCACACGTCTCGCAAAAGCTCCTCGCCGAGCGTCTCGCCCGCGAGGCGCTCCTCGAGTGCATGCAGCCGAAGGGGGGCGGACCCGACACCGGTGAGCGCGACGCGCGCCCCCGCGATCGTGTCGCCGTCCATCTCCACGACGGCGGCAGCTCCCACCAGGGCGAAGCCCGAGGCCGCCTGCCTCAGCTTTTCGTAAGCACCGCCGCCGTTCGCTTTCCGGAAGCGGACCTCGCGGAGCATCTCGGAGGGCAGGAGCGCTGTCGTCCACAGGCCGTGGAAGAAGTCGGTAGCTCCGATCGTCCGGTCCCCCTCCTCGCTCCGGGCCACCAGGGTGCAGTCGAGGGCGAGCGCTGCGGCCGGGATGTCGGCAGCGGGGTCGGCGTGCGACAGGCTGCCGCCGATCGTTCCCAAGTTTCGCACCTGAAGGTCTCCCACGGAGGCGGCGGCTTCCGCGAGACAGCGGGCGACGCCGGACTCGATGAAGTCGGAGGCGAGGAGCTCGGCGTACGTCGTGAGGGTGCCGATCGCGATCTCTCCGTTCTCCTCGCGCACGTAGCTCAGCTCCGAGATCTTCCGCAGATCCACGACGAGATCCGGCCGGTCCAGCCGCAGCTTGAGAGTGGGGAGAAGGCTTTGTCCTCCGGCGAGGATCCTGACGTTCCCGCCGCCGCCGAGGAGGGCGAGCGCCTCGTCGAGCGACTCCGGCGCGGCGTAGTCGAATTCAGCGAGCAGCATGGCGTCTCTCTCCTCCGGCACCCAGGACGTTCACTCGGAAGCTCCCGAACCCATCGCCCGCCAGATCTTCTCAGGCCGGGCCGGCATCTCCAGATGACGGACGCCGTAAGGCGACAGGGCGTCCACGATCGCGTTGATGACGCAGGGCGAGGATCCGACCGTCCCCGCCTCCCCGATTCCCTTGGCGCCCAGAGGGTTGACCGGGGTCGGGGTGGTCGTGCGGTGAAGCTCGTAGTTGGGCAGATAGCTGGCCTTCGGCAGAGCGTAGTCCATCAGGGTACCGGTCACGAGCTGGCCGTTCCGGTCGTAGACGGCCTCCTCGAACAGGGCTTGCGCGATTCCCTGGGCGATCCCGCCGTGGAGCTGGCCATCGACGATCATCGGGTTGATGACGTTGCCGCAGTCGTCGACCCCGACGTACCGGCGGAGGGTCGGTTCACCGGTCTCCGGATCGATGTCCACCACGCAGAGGTGAGCGCCGAAGGGAAAGGTGAAGTTCGGTGGCTCGAAGAAATGCGTGGCGGCCAAGCCCGGCTCCACTCCCTCGGGCAGGTCGGTGGCCAGGTATGCCGCCCCGATCACGTCCTCCAGGGTCACGAACCTGTCGGGCGCTCCCTTGATTCCGAGCCGGTCGCCCTCGTATTCGATATCCTCTTCGTGCGCCTCGAGCAGGTGGGCGGCGAATTTCTTGGCCTTGGCCCGGATGGTGTCCAGGGCCAGCGAGAGCGCCGCGCCGCCGACCGCCATGCCGCGTGAGCCGAAGGTGCCGATCCCCTCCGGAACGTAGTCGGTGTCTCCGTGCGCGATCTCGACGGCCTCGATCGGAACCCCCAGGCGGTCGGCCACGATCTGGGCGAACGTCGTCTCCTGGCCCTGGCCGTGCGGGCTGATTCCTGTCTTCACGACCACCGCCCCGGTCCGCCGCACCTCGACCGTACAGGCTTCCCAGCCGCCGGCCGGAAGCGCGGCGGATGGACCGATGCCGCAGATCTCCACGTAGGTGGAAAGGCCGATACCCATGACCTCTCCGCGCGCACGCCTCTCCTTCTGCTCCCGGCGCAGTCCCGCGTAGTCGGCGACCTCGAGCAGGCGATCCAGCGCGGTCTGGTAGTCGCCGCTGTCGTAAATGAGCTCCGTGGCGGTGGTTGCCGGGAAGTCATCTGCCGCGATGAAGTTCCGGCGCCGCACCTCCGCCGGATCCAGATCCAGCTCGGCGGCGATGTGGTCCATGACTCGCTCGATCAGGAAGGTGGCCTCCGGCCGGCCCGCACCCCTGTAGGCGTCCGTGGGCGTCTTGTTCGTGAACACGCCGCTCAGGTGCACCTCCAGATTCGGAAGCCGATAACAGCCGGGGAGCATGAGCACCGTGAGGGTCGGAATCGCTGGGGTCAGGAGCTGGTGGTAGGCTCCGAGATCCTGCAGCATTCGGACACGCATCCCGAGGAGGCGCCCTTCGCCATCGACGCCCACCTCGACGTCGTTCAGCTGGTCCCTTCCGTGGGTAGTGGCCAGAAAGCCCTCGGACCGGTCCGCGGTCCACTTCACCGGCCGACCGAGCGTCCTGGCGAGGTGCGCCGCGAGAAACTCCTCGGCGTACACGTTGAGCTTGCTTCCGAAGCCACCGCCGACCTCCGGCGCGATAACCCGGATGCTGTGCTCGGGAAAGCCGAGTCCGATGGCGAGCTGGGTTCGAAGGAGATGCGGGATCTGCGTGCTGGACCAGAGCGTCATCTTGCCGAAGCCGCGATCGAACTGAGCAATGACGGACCGTGGCTCGAGGGCGACCGGAATCTGCCGCTGGTTCATCAACCGCAATCGAAGAACGACATCGGCGTTCAAGAGAGCCTCGTCGACATCGCCCGCGAGGAACGGAAACTCGAAGGCGATGTTCGAGCCCTCCTCTTCGTGCACCAGCGGCGAGCCGTCCTCCGTCGCCGCCTCAATGTCCACTACGGCCTCGAGGCTCTCGTAGCCGACGTGCACCCGCTCCGCTGCGTCGCGAGCCCGAGAGGGATCGACCGCGACCACGGCCGCCACCGCGTCGCCCACGTAGCGGACCTTGTCGATCGAACGCGGCCGATGGGGAGGTTCCTTCAGATCCTCCAGGTTGTGCGCGACCGGGAGGCCGGCGACCGTGCCCTCAAGATCTGCCCCGGTCACGATGGCCACGACGCCATCCATCCCCTCGGCCTCGGAGAGGTCGACCTCCGTGATCCGGGCGTGGGCGTGTGGGCTGCGGACGAGCACCATCGAGAGCATGCCCGGGAGCTTGAGGTCGTCCGTGTAGGTCGAGCTTCCAGTGATGAGACGCGGATCCTCTTTCCGGCGGATTCTGGCGCCGATCAGCTTGGGGACGGTCGTTGCCATCATCTCCCCCTCATCTCGGCCGCCGCGCTCTGAACGGCGCGCACGATGTTCTGGTAGCCGGTGCAGCGGCAGAGATTGCCGTCCAGACCGTGGCGGATCTCATCCTCGCTCGGCTCCGCGTTGTCCTGGAGCAGTTGATGGGCGGTCATGATCATGCCCGGCGTACAGAATCCGCACTGGAGGCCGTGCTCGTTCCAGA
>JAUVMT010000256.1 GCA_030600085.1 Gemmatimonadales bacterium
CGGATCATGGCGAGGGACGCCAGCCAGAGAAGCAGGACTGCTGCGCCGGCGCCGGCCGTGAAGCCAGCCCCCTCGCGGAGCCCGCCCGCCTGCAGTACGGCGAGCGCCCCGATGCTGCCGGCCAAGGCAAGGGCGGCCAGCAACCGCACGGGGTCGCGGCGGCGCCGGAACGGCTCGACGTCGCGCCTGAGTGCCATGAGGGGGGACACGCGCCGAATCCGGAGCAGGGGCAGGAGGGCGAACACGGCGGCCACCCAGATCCCCACGCCGACGCCCAGGGCGACGGCCCCCGGGTCGAGGCGAACCCGCACGTCGACCGGGAGGAGGTCGGCGAGCACCAGGGGCAGGACCTGCTGCAGGGCGCCGCCGAGCCCGGCACCGATCAGGCTGCCGAGCGCCCCCATGGCGAGCGCCTGCAGGAGATAGATGGCGAACAGCTGCCGTGTCTCGGCGCCCAGGCAGCGCAGTACGGCGATCGTGTCCAGCTTCTGCCGGATGAAGACGTGGACCGCGCTGGCCACGCCCATCCCGCCAAGCAGGAGAGCGATCAGCGCCACAAGCCCCAGATAGTCGCTGAGCTTGGCCAGCGCCTCGGTGAGGTCCGAGCGGTTCTCTTCGACGCTCCGGATGCGCGTCCGCTCGGGCCTGAGGATGGGTCGGTACTTTTCGGAAATGGCTGTCGCCCGGTCGGGATCGGCCAGTACCAGGAACGTCTCGTACTCGACGCGGGAGCCGAAGCGCAGGAGCCCGGTGGCCGCAAGGTCGGCGGCGGAGATGAAGATGCGGGGGCTGAACGAGGCCGCCACGGCCACGTTGCCCGGCTGGCTCAGGACCGTGGCCGAGATGACGAACCGGCTCTCGCCCAGTCGGAGGGTGTCTCCGATCCCGGCGTCGAGGGCCGTGAGCAGGCTCGGGTCCACCAGGACCCGTCCCCCTTCCTGAAGCTCGCTCCAGCCCCCGTCGGGGTCGGTTCGGATCGTCCCGTAGAACGGGTACCCGGGCTCGACAGCGGCGACCTGGACGAGCCGGACGCCCTCGGTGTGGGGCACGTAGGCCATGCCGGCGAAGCTGACGACCGTGGCCTTCCTTCCTGGCGCTCGCCCCCGGGCCGGGTCAGGGGCCACCAGCGTGTCGAGCAGGGCCGTGACGCGCGGGGTGAACGGCCGGCGGCTGGAGATCGACAGGTCGGCGCCCAGCAGTGTCTGGGCCTGCTGGGTCACGGATTCCTGCAGGTTCGCGGCGAATGAGTTGACGGCAACGAGCGCGGCGACGCCCGCCGCGACCGCCCCGGTGAGCAGCAGGAGGCGGCGGCGCGATCCCCGGGTCTCGCGCCAGGCCATCCGGCGGACGAAGCGGTTCATCAGGCGGCCGTGCTGTCCTCGGCGATCCGCCCGTCCGAGAGGAGGATCGTGCGGCGGGCGCGGCTCGCGATGTCGGGGTCGTGCGTGATCAGGCAGAGGGTTGTGCCCTCGGCTTCGTTGAGCTCGAGGATGAGGTCGATGATGGTCCGGCCCGTCCTGGCGTCCAGGTTGCCCGTGGGTTCGTCGGCAAACAGAATCTTGGGCCGGATGCTGAAGGCGCGGGCTAGCGCCACGCGCTGCTGCTCGCCGCCCGACAGCTGGGCCGGATAGTGGTCAAGCCGATCACCGAGCCCGACCTGATCCAGCAGCTCATCGGCGCGGGCCCCCGAGGGCTCGCCGCGCAGCTCGAGCGGCACCTGCACGTTCTCCCGGGCGGTGAGCGTCGGGATGAGCTGGAAGGACTGGAAGACGAACCCGATCTTGGCGGACCGGATGCGTGCCCGCTCGTCCTCGGTCATGACCGTGAGGTCCGCCCCGTCAAGCCACACCCGGCCGGACGCCGGGAGGTCGAGCCCGGCGAGGAGGCCGAGCAGGGTGGTCTTGCCGCTGCCGGAGGGCCCGACGATGGCCAGGAAGCTGCCATCCTCAAGCGTGAAGGTGATATCCTTCAGCACCGTGAGGGAGCGTCCCCCGGACAGGTAGGTCTGGGTCAGGTGTTCACATCGCAGCATCGCGCGTTCCTCAAGAGTCCTCGAGAATCGAGTTTGATGATCCGCCAATACCCGGGCACCGTGCTCTTGGTCTCACTCCTCGCGGCGTGCGGCGGAGGCGACGCTCCCAGGGAACCGGCCCCGCCGCCCGCGACCCCGGGCGCCGCTGCCGGGGGCGCCCCGGCTTCGGAAGCCGCGCGTGCCGAGGCGCCGGTGATGATGTTCCTGGGCACCAGCCTGACAGCCGGATACGGCGTGGATCCGTCCGCTGCCTATCCGGCGGTCATCCAGCGCATGGTCGACTCGGCCGGGTACCGGTACCGGGTGGTCAACGCCGGGGTGAGCGGTGAGACCTCGGCCGGCGCCCTCCGCCGGACGGCGTGGCTGTTCCAGCAGGCGCCGCCGGCGATCTTCATCCTGGAGACGGGCGCGAACGACGGCCTCCGGGGGCTGGAGCCCGACGCCCTCGAGGCGAACGTGCTGGCCATTCTGGAGCGCGCGTCCCACCTCAGCCCACCCCCCCATCTCGTGCTGGCGGGGATGGAGGCGCCGCCCAATCTCGGCGGGTCTTACGCCGACCGCTTCCGGGCCGTCTACCCGAGCGCCGCCAGCCGCACGGGAGCCACGTTGATCCCTTTCCTTCTGGCAGGCGTGGCCGGCGTGGACTCCCTGAACCTGCCGGACGGGATCCATCCGACGGCGGCCGGCCATGCGGTAGTGGCGAGGACGGTGTGGCAGGTGCTGAAACCGCTGCTCGAGGCGCGGCGGGAGGAGTGAGGCGGCAGCCGGCTGGCACCGCGCGTGCAGCCAGCCAAGAGCCAGACCCGCTCCTCGCGATCAGTCCCGCTCGTAGACGGCCTTGCCCCTGAAGATCGTCTTCTCGACCTCCGTCTGGTGAATGTCCGTCGGCGGGATCTCGAATAGGTCGTGGTTCAGCACAATCATGTCAGCCGACTTTCCGACCTCGATTGAACCGGAAACGTCATCCAACCTGAGAGTCCAGGCGCCGTTGATCGTGTGAATACGGATCGTCTCCTCGAGGGTCAGGGCCTGATCTGGCCCCATGGGCGGAACTTCGGGCTTGCCCGGGTACCCCCGTGTCACGCTTGCCTCCATGCCGAACCAGGGCCACATGTTCGCCTGCGGCGCGTCGGTATGGTTCGCCAGATGCACGCCGGCGTCCAGCATCTC
>JAUVMT010000258.1 GCA_030600085.1 Gemmatimonadales bacterium
CGCTCCTCTTCACCTACCAGAACTTCGGGGATTTCGACGTGGTCGGGCTCGACTTCTCCGCCGAATGGCAGTTCTCGCCGCAGTGGTTCTTCGGCATGAGGATGAACTGGGTCAACAAGGACATGTTCAACTCGGGGGTGGGGGGCGACGCGCTGTGCGACGACAACCCCCTGTTCCTGACCTGCGTCTCTCTCAACGCCCCGAAGTTCAAGACCTCCGCGTCCGTGGGCTACCGGGGCTGGGGCACGGGCTTCTTCGGGAACGTGGGCGTCCGCTTCATCGACGGCTTCTTCGCGAACTCGGGCGCCTATGTCGGGCCCGTCGACAGCTACACCACCATGGATCTGTCATTCGGCTACAGCATCCCGACGTTGCGCGGCATGTCCGTGCAGGTGGACGTCACGAACCTGCTCGACAAGAGCTATAAGTCCTTCCCGGGCACCCCGTCCCTCGGCCGGGTCATCCTCGGGAGGATCACCTACGACACGCCGTAGCGGTCCCTACTTCGCTCGAGCCACCAGCCGGCGGCCGGTTCTTTTTTGACCGGCCGCCGATTGTCTTGTAGCCTAAGGGAGTTATAGACTCAAGCCCGCGCCGTCCCGCCGCGGGTCGCCTGGCGGATCAGATCTTCTTCCAGGCTGATTTTTCGGGGACGGAGGGCGCAGGTTGGCATTGCAGTTTCTGCTTTTCGCTGTACTCCTTCAGGCTCCGCCCGGAGCCGACGGCTCTCCGCCGTACCCCGAGCCCGACTCCACCGACGTCATGGAGACGGCGAGGCGTCTCATCGATGCCTCGCTTCCCCTGACGGCCGGCGATCTTCTCTCGCGACACCTGTCGCAGTCGCGCGATGGGGCGGCGGATCCTACGGCCGTGCTGCTCGCCGCTCGGGCGTATGCCGATGGTCGAGCCTGGTCCGCGGTCCTACGGTTGCTTATCGGCCAACCCTGGCTTGGCGATGTGGACGCGGGACATGGGCTCCTGGAGGTAGGTCGAGCGTACGCCGGCCTCGACAGCCTGAATGCGGCACTGGCCGCCTATCGGAGGTACCTGGAACTCCTCTCGGACTCCGAGGACGCAGCCGGGAGCGGGATTCCGGTCGAATTCCGCGCCGAGTACGCCTCCCTCCTGTCCCGACTCGAGCGGCACGCGGCGGCCGCATCTCAATACGCAGATGCCGCGAAGGAGCGCCCCGAGCTCGCCCGCTGGTTCCGTCTCTCGGCGCTGCAGGAGCTCGCGCGGGCCGGCGAGCTGGATCGAGCCCGAAGCTTGGCAGCCGACCTCGAGCAGGATCACGGGGTGCCCGACGACTCGGTGCGGGTGGAGCTGGCGCTCGCCGCCTTCCGCTCCGGCGATGGAGCGGAAGGACTGAGGCTCGCCGGACAGCTCCCCCGTCGGGCGAGAGCCACCCTCTCGGCGAAGTGGGTCGTCCCGGCGCTCCTGGAGTCGGGCGACAGCGCCGGCGCGATCCGGACGCTCGAGAGCGCGCTCGGGCGCGGAGCCGGACCGGAGGCGGGCCAGCTTCTCCTCGCGCTCTCCCCCGGGCGGGAGACTCGCCAGGCCGTCGCGAAGGCGGAGCTCGATGCGGGCCGGGCGCGGCTCGCCGTCGGCCACCTGAGCGCCGCCCTGGAGGAGGCCCCTTCCGCAGAATCGTCCGAGATCCGAATGGCGCTCGCCGAGGCCCAATTCGCGGCGCGCGACAACCAGGGCGTCGTGTGGACGCTCGCTCCCTGGATGGAGGGGGTGCCAACCGGAACCTCCGACGTGGACCTGGGATCCCTGTGGCTATTGGCCGGTCGTGCCTTCTCGCGGCTGGGCGCCCGCGAAGCGGCGGAGGACGCCTTCCGTCGTTCGCTCGAAGCCGGATTGGGAAGCAAGTCGGCTTTCGCCGCGTATCTCCTTGCGGACCACCTGCAGGACGACGGGAGAGTCGATGACGCCCGGGCCACGTACGAGAGAGCCATCTCGCGCTTCGCCCGATCGAGCTGGGCGGCTCGCTCGCTCATACGCCTGGGCATGCTCGCGTTTCTCGAGGGCGATTACGAAGAGGCACGCACGCGCTTCGACCTCTACCGGCGCCGCTACCCCCGAGGTGGCTGGGTCCATGCGATGGTGTACTGGACCGCGCGCTCGCTGGAAGCGAACGCGGACACGGGTGCCGCCCGGGCTCTCTACCGTGAGGCCGTCACCCGTTCCCCGCTCAGCTACTACGGCCAACTCGCTGCCCGCCGGATCGAAGTGGATCCGTACGAGACGGCGGTTCGGAGGGACGGGCCTCCGCCTGAGCAGCTTGCCCCGGAATGGCGCCGGCTGCTCGAGCGCATGGAGCTACTCCGTGGCCTGGGTTGGATCGACCGCGCGGAGCGGGAGCTGGATTCCGGCCTGCGCGAGAGCCGGCTGACGGGCGGTCAGCGACTGCCGCTTGCCCTGGCGCTCAACGAACGGGGATGGACTCGGCGTGGCATCCGCCTCGGCCTCGCTGTTCATGGAAGCGAGGGGCGACTCTGGAGCGAGTCGGCGTTGCGGGCGGTCTATCCCCTCCCTTACCGGGAGGCGATCGAAGAGCTGTCTCGCCAACGCGGGCTGGACGTGGCGCTCGTGGCCGGACTGATCCGGCGCGAGTCCCTCTTCGAAGCGGACGTCGTCTCCTCGGCGGGCGCCGTCGGATTGATGCAGCTCCTCCCGCGCACCGCTCTCGAGATGTGGAGGGAAGCCGGCCTCGACGACTTCATGCTGCCGCAGCTCGAGGTGCCGGAGGCCAACCTGCGGCTGGGCACCACCTATCTGGCGAGCATGCTCGGGCGATTCGACGGATATCTGCCGGCGGCCCTCATCTCCTACAACGCAGGGCCACATCGCTATCTGAGATGGCGCGATTTCCCGGAGCGGGAGGCGGATTCGGAGCTCTTCGTGGAGCGAATCCCCTTCCGCGAGACACGCATCTACACCAGGGAGGTAACCGCCAACGCACTCGTCTACACCCGTCTGTACGATCTCGACAGAGGACGTGTTGACGGGCTCGAACCGGGGCCGTAGCATACGCGCCGAAGGGTGCAGTGGCCCCCGCAGATTCCCACCGCAGAGCAGGAGGGACCCGATCAGATGACCACAGGTAAGGTGAAGTGGTTCAATGATGCCAAGGGGTACGGCTTCATTGAGCTGC
>JAUVMT010000134.1 GCA_030600085.1 Gemmatimonadales bacterium
GTCTCGCGCTCGCCTTCGCGGCGCAGGAGGAAACAGTTGGCGAGAAACGGCCCGAGCTCGAGCCTCAGGACCTCCGGCGGCTGGGACACGCGTCCCGCGCTGCGGGCGTCTCTAGGCGGAGAAGGAGCTGCCGCAGCCGCACCCACCCGTCGCACCGGGGTTCTCGAAAGAGAAGCCGGACCCCTGGAAGCTGGAGTGGTAGTCGATGACGACGCCACCGAGGTATTGGGCGCTGAACGGGTCGATAAAAAGCCGGACGCCCTGGGACGGCACGACGAAGTCGTCCTCCCGCGGATCCTCCTCGATATCCAGCCCGTACTCGAAGCCGGAGCAGCCACCCGGCCGCACGCTGACGCGCAGGCCGGCCGAATCCCGGCTCAAACTCTCTTGTTCCAAGAACTTGCGAACCTCCGTCGCCGCCAGCTCCGTCAACCCGACGTCCACGGCGCCGATCTCGGATGTCGTCGTTCCGCTCATATCTCCCATTTCCTCTCAGGCCATCGTGCGAGACCTGCCGAGCTGCGGCGCAAATCGTAGGCCACGCGCTCCACGCCTGTCAACCTTCTCGGTTCGGGATCGGCCCGCACGCGGAACCGATCTCTGTTATATAGATGGAAGGGGAGTCGGAAGTTCCTGACGCGCGTTCAGAAACCGAAATGGTCCATAGAAACATGAGCCAGGAGAGTCGAGTGGTGGAGAGCACGCCGATGCACATAGAGGATGTCGACTTCGCGGATGCGGAGCACCATCAGGTCTTGATCGTGGGAACCGGGCCGGCCGGCCTCACGGCGGCGCTCTACACCGCCCGGGCCAAGCTCTCCCCGGTCGTATACCGCGGCCCGCAGCCCGGCGGCCAGCTCTTCACCACGACCGACGTGGAGAACTATCCAGGATTCCCGGAGGGGGTGCTCGGTCCGGAGCTGATGACGATGTTCGAGGAGCAGGCGAGCAGGTTCGGGGCGGATCTCCGATACGGAACGGTGACGATGCTCGATCTGGCGCACCGGCCGTTTCGGCTGCTTGTTGACGAGCGCACGCCGGTCACCGCAGAGACGCTGATCATCTCGACGGGCGCCTCCGCCCGGTACCTCGGGCTCGAGAACGAGGAGCGGCTGCTGGGTCGGGGCGTGTCGTCCTGCGCGACCTGCGACGGCGCCTTCTTTCAGGACGTGGAGGTCGCCGTCGTCGGCGGCGGAGACTCCGCGATGGAGGAGGCCCTCTTCCTCACGCGCTTCGCGTCACGTGTCTATGTGATCCATCGGAGGGACGAGCTCCGGGCCTCCAAGATCATGCAGGACCGGGCACTGGCGCACGAGAAGATCGAGGTCCTCTGGGATACGGTCGTCGAGGACGTGCTCGGCGAGGAGGAAGTCGAGGGAGCGCTGATCCGGAACGTGAGGACGGGCGAGACCTCCCAACTCGCGGTGAAGGGCTTTTTCCTGGCGATCGGCCACACGCCGAACACGGAGGTCTTTCAGGGCTGGCTGGAGATGGACGAGCTCGGCTACATCCGTACGGCCGCCGACTCGACGCGCACGAACATCCCCGGTGTGTTCGCCAGCGGCGACGCCCAGGACCACGTGTACAGACAGGCCGTCACCGCAGCCGGAACCGGCTGCATGGCGGCGATCGACGCCGAGCGCTGGCTGGCCGAGCATGAAGAGCCCGGATCCGACGCTTCACACCCCGAGCCGGAGGTGACCGAGTCGGCCCTGAGCGAGGCGGCGACCCTCGACGCGGTGGATCAAGCGGGCTAGAAACCTCGCGCCCGCTTAGAATCCCGGATCCGCCACCCGCCCGCGGATCGTCTCCATCCACGCCTCAGGGACCCTCTGGGAGCCGATGGCGGCTTGGTACCCGGATGGCCCGTGCCAGTCGGAACCGCCGCTGCGCAAGAGCCCGAGGCGGCGGGAGAGCGACTGTAGCCGGGCCCTGACGTTGTTTCTATTCAGCGGGTGAAGCACCTCGACGCCATCCAGGCCCTCGGCGCGCCAACGGACGATCTCTCGCTCGCCGTGCGTGCGACCCGGATGGGCCAGGATCGCGACGCCACCAGCCGCGTGCACGCGCTCGAACACGGTGGCGGGCGGCGTCGGCATCTTCTCGACGAACGCCGGCCTTCCCCGCCCCAGCCAGCGCCGAAAGACGACATTTTGGTCAGGGGCCAGGCCCTCGGCGAGCAGGGCTCGAGCGACGTGAGCCCGGGTCGGGGCGGCCTGGCCGCACTCCCTCTCCACGGCCTCGTAGTCCAGCCGGACGCCGAGCGCCCTGAACCGTTTCACCATCTCCCGCGCGCGCCGCACGCGATCCGAGGTGAGCGCCGAGAGGAAGTCGGCCAGATCCCTGTCCTCTCGATCCATGCCGTAGGCCAGGATGTGCACCGAGCGGTTGGGCTCGTTGGCGGAGATCTCCACGCCGGGCAGGAAAGAGAGGCCGAGCCGGCGCGCCTCTTCGGCAGCCTCATCTAGCCCATCGAAGGTGTCGTGGTCGGTCAAGGAGATGCCCGAGACACCGGCTGAGGCGGCGTGGCGCACCACTTCGGTGGGCGAGGTCGTGCCATCCGAGGCGACGGAGTGGAGGTGGAGATCTACCTGGGACAGGGGACGCGACCCACGCTATTCGAAGTCCAGCGGATACCCCATGGAGCGTGAGGCTCGAAACAGCTCCTCCACAGATGCATCGTCCAGCTTGTCCACGGCCGCCTGGTCCGCCAGGCGCTCTTCGGGCACCTCGACCACCCGGTACGGCCGCTGATTCGTCGTCACGCAGAAGAAGAGAAGGGTTCGAAAGCCCTCGCGCTCGGAGGTCTCTCCGAGCCGAACGCTCCAGGCATCTCCGTCCGCTTTGAATCTCCGCTCGCTAGCCATCAGACCGCTCCACGAAGACCGCTTCGACGAGATCGGGATCCAGCGACACGGCCTCTCCCTCGACGTCCAGCGGGAGTGGTTGGCCGGCGATCGCGTCATCCTCGCGAACGACGCGCGCTCCGGGGCGCAGGCCTAGTTTGGCGAGCCGCAACAGTCGGCCGGAGTCGTTGTCGGCAACCTGGCGTACCACGCCCGCTTCACCCGGCTGCAGGTCCAGCAGCTTCTCCAGCGGGCGCTCGGAGATCGTGCCTTCTGACGTCGGGATCGGGGCACCGTGCGGGTCAAAATCCGGGTCGCCCAATGCGGCGGCCATCCGGTCAACCAGCTCATCGGAGACCGCGTGCTCGAGGCGCTCCGCCTCCTCGTGCACCGTATCCCAGGTGTATCCCAGCTTCTCGATGAGATAGAGCTCGATCACCCGGTGCCGGCGGATGATGAGAAGCGCGGATAGCTCTCCGGCTTCCGTGAGGCTGACACCGTGGTAGGGCACGTGCTCCAGCAGGCCCTGGTCGGCGAGGTTCTTGACCATGTTGGTCACGGACGCGGCCGACCGGTCCAGCTTCCCGGCCAGCGCGGTCGTCGAGACCGGTGATTCGCTGCGCTGTAGCTTGTACACCGCCTTGAGATAGTCTTCGGCCGCTCGACTGGGCACGTTGGCTGCGGCTGGCATCAGCGGTCGGCGCCCCCCGGCGCGTGACGGGTCAGATGGGAATGAAGCTCGTGTCTGCTTCGAGCGCGCGAATGAAGCCCGCGATCAGCGCGGCCGCCTGCTCGACATCCCCCATCGACACGATCTGGTTCGGCGAATGCATGTACCGGTTCGGGATCGATACGATCCCCGTAGCCACCCCTGATCTCGAGGTGAAGATCGCGTCCGCATCGGTTCCGCTCCCTGCCGGGGACGCCTGAACCTGGTGCGGGATCTTCTCGCGCTCGGCGGCCTCCACGAGGCGGCGGAACACGACCTGGTTCACGACGGCGCCGCGGGAGAGGACCGGGCCCTTGCCGAGCTTGATCTCGCCGTGCTCCTTGGCGTCCAGAGTCGGGTGATCGGTCGCGTGCGTGACATCGATCACGATCGCCACGTCCGGAGCCAGCTCGAAGCTGCTCGTGCGCGCCCCACCCCCCGAGGCGTATCCGACCTCCTCCTGCGTCGTGGCCACGGCGATCACGTCGGCGGCGGCCTGGCCTTCGGCGACGAGACGCAGCGCCTCCAGCGCGACGACCGCGCCGATCCGGTCGTCGATCGAACGGGCGGCCACGAGGTCGGTACCGAGCTCGAGCGTGTCGGAACGGATAAGCGCCACGTCTCCGACTGCCACCCGTTCCCTCGCCTGCTCGCCGCTCGTCGCACCGATGTCGATCCACAGCTCCTTGAGCTTCACGGCCTTCTCTCGGTCCGCGCGCTCGATGAGGTGTATGGCCCGTCGGCCGATAACACCGGGGACGGCCCCGCCGGCGGCGAGGATCTCTACCCGCTGGCCCACCAGCACCTGGGGATCCCAGCCCCCGACTTCCTTGACGTAGAGAAAGCCCTGATCGTCAATGTGGTGAACCATCAGGCCGATCTCATCGATGTGACCGGCCAGCATCACCTTGGGGCGACCCCCATCCCCAACCTGAGCGAAGCTGCTTCCGTAGACATCGCCCCAAGTCCGATGGGCAAACTCATCGGCCAACGAGCGCCAGACCGACGCCGCCTCCGTCTCGAAGCCGGATGGGCCTCGCGCCTCGAGGAGACGGCCGAGGCGCTCGCGCGCGCTGGAACTCATGCGTTCACCGTATTCCCTCTGGATTGACTGCGAGTGTGGGGCCGTGAGTCCCGGGAGCGGGGCGGTATATTAGGGAGGGGGAAACCGACCGGCAATTACGGCTCTCGGCCCTCGAGGTCGTCGAGCAGTCGCTTCAATCTCTCCTCGAGTTTCGCGGACCGCGCCGGCCTCATCCCACGGTCGTGAACGTAGTCGAGAAACGCCCGCTCGAAGTTGAAGTACGGGTAGCATCGCTGGCACATCTCCACGTGGCGATGCACACGCTCACTGTAGCCCGGCGGCAGCTCCCCGTCCAAGTACTCGAAGACGTTCCGCGCCGCCTCCTCACAGCTCAGCTCATCCGCGGTCCCTCCCCCTTCCGGGCTCACCGCATGTCCGGGGGGCTGCTCATCGTGCGTCATCGCCTCGCTCCCGTCACTGCGAGTCTTGCGGGCGAACCCGCGAGGTCCGGCTTCATCGGATGTAGCCCATCTCGACGGCGTATCGGTACAGCCTCTGCTGTAGCCTTCGCCTTGCCCTGAAGAGACGCGACTTGACGGTGCCGACCGGGATCTCCAGTAGCTCGGAGATCTCCTTGTAGCCGATCCCCTCGAGGTCTGCCAGAACAAGCGGCACGCGGAAGTCTTCCGGAAGCTCCTCGATCGCGCGAATCACCTCATCATCCACTATCCGATCGAAGAAGCCGCCCTCCCCGTCCTCCTCGTGCAGCTGGGGATACACGGACCGTTCGGCCACCTCGTCGTACCCTACGGGCGCGGGCCGCGACTGCCGCCGGCGCAGGTCGTTGATGAAGGTGTTGCGGAGAATCGTGGTGAGCCACGCGCGACAGTTCGTGCCGGACTCGAAGTTGTCCCAGGCCCGATAGGCTTTCAGCAGCGTGTCCTGCACCAGGTCCTGAGCCGCCGCATCGTCGCCGCCGGTGAAGCGCAGCGCCAGCCCGTACAGCACGTCCATGTGGACGAGCGCCTCGGACTCGAACTCCCGGTGCTTCGCGCTCACGTCGCCCCGTCAGGGTGCCGGTGAGGTGAACAGCGAGTCGGCCAGTTCCGGGTTGATCCCCACGTCGTCGATCCGCAGCTCCTTGGTCAGCCGCCCATCGACGTACCACTTGCGCGTGCCGACGTACGTGAGGGGATCGGCGACTCGGAAGTCGGCCCAGACGGTGCGGCTGCGGTTCTCCTTCCCCTCCTCGATGTAGTGCACTTCCTCCGGAAAGGGGTCCTGGTCGTTGAAGTAGTAGAAGTAGCGGTCGCCCGGGTGCGCGCCGACCTCGGATCCGAAGGTGACGGCCACCTCGTATCCGTCATCAGTCCTCCGCGCACGGCGGTTCACCCCGGGATCCCAGAGCTTGTACGGCAGACCGAACCAATAGACGACGTCGCGGCCCACGTACTCCGCTTCGGCCGCGGCCGGATCATCGAGAGAGAGAGGCCGTCCGTTGAGCGTGGCCCAGGCGGTGTCACCCGTGAAGACCTGAACGTAGAGGCCCTCGGCCTCAGGTCGCTCGATCCGCGCCGCCTCCGCGCGGCTCGTCTTCCGCATCTTCACCCGTCGCGGTCGCATCCAGCGTACCGCCTCGAGCGAGTCGTACAGCACGGTGTTTATCGTGTAGCGGGCGGAGCGCACGGCGCCCCACGCTTCCACCCCACCGGCCGTCTCGGTCCAGCGGCCGATCAGCGAATCGGCCAGGATCTCCTCGGGGGTTCTCTGCGATCCGTCCCCGTCCCCCGCCCCGCTGCCACCCGTGTCGCGCGGGCCGCAGCCGCCGCCGATCAGCACGACGCTCCAGAGCGCGAGGAGCTGGGCAAACGGCCGGCCGGCGGTCACTTCTCGATCGGTGCCTGCACCAGATTGCCCCATTCCGTCCAGGAGCCATCGTAGTTGCGCACGTTCGGGTAGCCGAGCAGATAGTGGAGCACGAACCAGGTGTGGCTGGAGCGCTCCCCGATCCGGCAGTAGGCGACCACCTCGTCGTCCGACGACAACCCGGCTTCCCCTTCGTAGAGGGCCCGGAGCTCTTCGAGAGGCTTGA
>JAUVMT010000112.1 GCA_030600085.1 Gemmatimonadales bacterium
GACGACGAGCCTGGCGGGACCGACGACTTGGCACAGCCGGACACTCAAGAGCCCGCCACCGTTTGATCGAGGAGATCAGGCTACAGAAGTACCTGGCCCGGGCGGGAGTCGCGTCGAGGAGGGCCTGCGAGGAGTTGATCGCCGCGGGCCGCGTCCGTGTGGACGGAGACGTCGTCCTCCGTCCCGGCACACGCGTCGGCCCGGAGAGCGTCGTCGAGGTGGACGGCCGGCGGGTCGAGCCATCCTCGGCGCGCTGGATCGCGCTCCACAAGCCTCCCGGCTACGTCTGCGCGAGAGAAGATCCCCAGGGGCGACCCACCGTGTACGACCTCTTGCCGGCCGAAATGCGCCCGCTGTTTCATGTCGGGCGTCTTGATATTATGAGCGAAGGTCTCCTGCTCCTCACCAACGAGGGAGAGGCCGCTCATCGGCTCCTGCATCCGAGCTCGGAGACGCCGCGGCGATACCAGGTGGCTCTTGTCGAGCCGCCTCCGGCTGACCTGACGGACAGGCTGCTGGCCGGAGTCGAGCTGGAGGACGGCCTCGCCGTCGCCGACGAAGCTCGGCTGGATCCTGGGAGGGGCCGGCAAGGGGCTACGCTGCAGCTGGAGCTGCACGAGGGGCGAAACCGGGAGGTCCGCCGCATGATGAAGGCCCTGGGTGTGAAGATCCGGTCTCTGAAGCGGCTGGCCCTTGGGCCGATCGAGCTCGGCAGGCTTCCGCCGGGAGAGTGGAGAGATCTCTCCGAAGCGGAGATCGCCACGCTTCGTGGCGGCCCGAGAGGGGAGTGAAGCGTGGACATAGCTGTGGCGCGGACGCCGGATGCCCCTGTGGTCAAAGAGGTGAAGCCCACGGCCGCGATCGCCTGGCAGAGCATCGCGTTCGGGCCGGTGCGGCGCGGCCGGCGGCCGATGCCACGTTACGATGCGGTCGCACCGGTCGTCCTTGAGGAGGCGCTAGACAAGCCGACGAAGGGGTGTGCGAGCGGCTGGTCGGGAGATCATCGCCGCTCTCGACGCATCCTCTTCTAGGCCGACCTACCGCGGCGGCATGATGCTCGAGGCGGCGCAGCTCATCGAGACGGATCGCGACCTGCGCTCGAGCATCATCTCGATCGGGCCTCCGATCCACTTGCCGGACGGAAGGCAGATGCTTCGGGGCCCGGGAATCAAGGTCCGTCCGCCGCCCGGAGAGCCGCTTCGCGATTCGCGTTACGCGAGCCAGGGCTGGGTGGATCTTCGCGCGGTGTCCTGGGTGAAATGGCGGGAGCGCTGCGCCGCTTTCGTGTTCCGCGTCGAGGACAAGGGGGGCTCGCGAGAGAAGGTGAAGTGCTGGACGAGACCAGAGAGGGGCATGCGCCCATGGATGTGATCGGATGACGGATCAAACGGGACTGGCTGAACGGCTGTCCGAGGCGGAGCTCGCCAAGCTGACCGGCGAGATCGGCGATGCTTCCGGGTTCCTGACGGACATCCGTGAGGCCGTGGCGATCCGGGTCGTCGGACAGCGGCAGATGGTGGATCGTCTGCTGATCGGACTCTTGACGGGCGGCCACGTGCTCCTGGAGGGCGTGCCTGGCCTGGCCAAGACGCTCGCGGTGCGCACGCTGGCCGATGCGCTCCACGTGACCTTTCGCCGGATCCAGTTCACGCCCGATCTTCTGCCGGCCGACCTGATTGGGACGTTGATCTGGGACGAGAAGACCGGCGAGTTCGTCCCGAAGCGCGGGCCGATCTTCAGCAACCTCGTCCTTGCCGACGAGGTGAACCGGGCGCCCGCAAAGGTCCAGTCGGCTCTCCTCGAGGCGATGCAGGAGCGTCAGGTCACGCTCGGTGATACGAGCTACCAGCTGCCCCGTCCCTTCCTCGTCCTCGCGACGCAGAACCCGATTGAACACGAGGGCACGTATCCGCTTCCCGAGGCTCAGGTCGACCGCTTCATGTTCAAGGTCCACGTCGACTATCCGAGTCGGGAGGAGGAGCGTGAGGTGATGCGGCGGATGGTGACGGAGCGGCTCTCGCCGATCGACTCGGTCGTGCATCCGGAACAGATCCTGGAGGTCCGCGAGCGGCTGTCCGAGATCTACCTCGACGAGCGAATCGAGGACTACATCCTCGATCTCGTGCTGGCGACCCGCGATCCGGAGGCGGCGGGGATCGCCGACGTCAAGGAGTGGATCGAGTACGGCGCTTCCCCTCGCGCGAGCATCTACCTGGCGCGCGCCGGGCGCGCCCACGCGTTTCTCGAGGGGCGACCCTTCGTGCTCCCCGAGGATGTACAGCAGGTCGCCCGGGACGTACTCCGGCACCGCCTCGTGCTGACCTTCCAGGCCGAAGCGGAGCAGGTGACCTCCGAGGCCGTGCTGGACCGCCTGTTGGAGACCGTGTCCGTGCCGTGATCGGGCTGTGGCGTAAGAGCGCGACCCATGGTGATGATTTGGCGGTTCGGAGCTCCGAGCTGGCGGCTCGGGCCCGCCGGCTCGAGCTGAAGGCGCGAAGGCTCGTCGACGGGCGCGCTCTCGGCGCGTACGACTCCGTCTTCCGAGGGCACGGGATCGAGTTCTCCGAGGTTCGCGCCTACCAGTCGGGTGACCCGTTCAGCTCGATCGACTGGAAGGTCACGGCTCGGATGGGCCGTCCTTTCGTCAAGCGCTTCGTGGAGGAACGAGAGCTGACGGTCCTTCTGATCGTCGACGTGTCCCCGTCGACCGAGTTCGGGACGCGCCGCCGCCTCAAGCGGGAGCTGGCGTACGAGGTGGCGGGGGTGCTGGCGCTGGCCGCGGCCCGCAACAACGATCGCGTCGGCCTCCTCCTGTTCAGCGACCGGGTGGAGCGCTTCCTCCCTCCGATCCGCGGACGAGGCCGCGTGCTCTGCCTTCTGTACGAGCTCCTCCGCTTTCGCCCCGAGGGGAAGGGAACCGATCTGGACGCGGCGTTGGATGCCGCGAACCGTTACCTGAAGGTCCGCTCCCTCATCTTCGTCCTCTCCGACTTCCTGGGCGAGAAGCCCGAGCGGGCGCTGCGCGCCGCCGCGGGGCGGCACGACGTCGTGGCGATCGAGATTCACGATCCGGCCGAGTTCGAGCTCCCGCGGTCCGGCCTCGTGGAGGTCGAGAACCCGGAGACGGGCGTCCGCGAGATCGCGGATCTGGCCGATGCCGGCATGCGCCGCCGCCTGCGAGGCATGGCGGAGGAGCAGCGACAGGAGACGAAGCGCGGGATCCGCCGATCCGGGGTCGACCAGATCGAGCTTCGGACCAACGGCTCCTACGCGCCTGAGCTGGCGGCTTTCTTCGGCGCGCGGGCGCGGGCGCGGCGCCGATGAGACGCGCCACCCTCGCACCTCTCGCCCTCGGCACCGTCGCGCTGGTTCTGAGCTTCCCCGGCACGTCGGCTGGTCAGCAAGAGGTTCGCGCCGCCGCCGCCCTGTTCCCGGACACGGTCCACGTGGGCCAGCCGTTTCGCGTCGGCGTGACGGTGACGACCCCGCGAGGAGCCGAGGTTCGCCTGCCGGGCGTTCTGGAGTCGACCGCAGACCTGGAGCAGGCTGGCGAGGCCGAGATCGGCCGCCGCCGGCCGCGCACCGGGGTCTCCCGCGCCTATTACCGGATGGTGGCGTGGACGGCGGGCGAGCACGACGTGCCGCCGATCAAGGTGGAGGTGTTCCTCTCGGCCGAAGAGGCCGAGCCGCTCGAGATCCTCGTACCGGTTCCGACGCTGACGGTGGAGACGGTGCTTCCGGCGGAGATCGCTGGGCTCGAGCTCCGGCAGGCGCTCCCCTACCTGAGCCCGCTGCCGTTTCCCCTGCTGCTCATCCTGGCCCTGATCGCACTTCTCGTGGGGCTCTGGGCCTATCGAAAGTACCGAAAGCGGGAAGAAGAGCCCGAAGAGGTTCCGCGGGAGCTGACTGCCTGGGAGCGGGCCCTCGAGGAGCTCAAGAAGCTAGTCGCGAGCTGGCGTGCGGGTGACCTGACTCTCGATGCTTTCTGCGATGGCCTCGAAGCTGTGCTGAGAGGCTATCTGGAGGCGACCGAGGCCTGGGCGCCGGGGGTCCCGACCCGCGCGGTCGTGAACGGCAACCGGGGTTTGGCCAACGCCCTCCACTACTCGGCGCGCGTGCGCTTCGCGCGCTTGGGCGGCGGCTACGGCGGCCCGATCGAGGCCTCGGACGCGTGCGGAGCCTGGATCGCCTCGAGGCACGAGCCCGTCGAGGAGGAGAGCTCGTGAGCGGGCTCAGCTTCTCCGGCTGGGGCTTCCTGCTCCTGCTGCCGCTTATCCCCTTGGGCTGGTGGCTGGCCTCCCGCCGGCGCATTCGGGTGCCCTACACACAGACGTCGCTGCTGCGCTCCGCATCGAGTCCGCTTCGCTGGCTCTGGTGGTACTGGCAGCCCGTGCTGCGCACCGCCGCGCTCGTCGTCATCCTGGCCGCCCTCCTTCAGCCGCAGCGGCTCTTTCAGAAGGTGGAGGAGGTGACGGAGGGGGTCGCGATCGTGCTCGTGGTCGACATCTCCAGCTCCATGCTGGCGGAGGACTTCAGGCCGGAGAATCGTCTGGGGATCGCGAAGCGGGAGGTGCAGCGCTTCATCGACGGACGCGAGGAGGACTGGATCGGCCTCGTGAGTTTCTCGGGCGAGGCGTTGACCGTCATCCCGGGGACGCTGGATCACGATATCGTGCTGACGGCGGTCGAGGGGCTGGACGTCGGCCAGCTGAGAGACGGCACGGCGATCGGCGTGGCGCTCGCCACGGCGGCCAACCGGCTGCGCGGACTCGAGTCGAGCTCCAAGGTCGTGATCCTGCTCACCGACGGGGACAACAACAGCGGCACGATCGCGCCGTTGGATGCGGCAGGAGCGGCCGAAGCGCTGGGAATCAGGGTGTATACGATCGGTATAGGCCGGGACGGCGTGGCTCCGGTACCGATCGCAAGAACGGCCTACGGCTACCAGTACGCCAACGTCCAGGTGAGGGTGAACGAGGAGCTGCTGGAGTCGATCGCGAGCGCGACGGGCGGTCTCTACTTCCGAGCCACCGATCCGGATGCGCTCGGCCGCATCTACCGACGAATCGACGAGCTGGAAACGGCGCCGATTCGTGAGATCAGGACCGTAGAGAGCGTCGCCCTTCGGCCTGAGCTGTTGTGGCTGGCCGTCGGGCTTCTTCTTCTGGAGCTGGTCGGCGCGGCGACGCGCGGTCTCCGGGTGTTGCACGCATGAAGCCGGCGCTCGTGGTCCTGGCGGTCATGCTGGTCCTCGCGCTCCGGGCGAGCGCGGTCTGGCGGGCGCGCCGGGAGCGAGAGCGGCTCGCCGACCCACGGGTCATCCGGCTTCTCGTCGGCGAGCCGTCTCCCATTCTCACCGCCGTTCGTGGGGTCGCGTTGGCGGTCGGGATCGTGGCGCTCGGCTTCGCCGTGCTGGGCGACAACCGGGACGACGACGATCGGCAAGACGCGGCCAGCCTCGAGACGGTCCTTGTTCTGGACGCCTCCAACTCGATGCTGGCCGACGACCTGACCCCGACCCGCCTCGCCGTCCAGCAGAACTTGGCGCGGCAGTTCATCATGGCCCTCCCGGGGCGCATCGGCATCGTCTACTTCGCCGGTCGCGGCTACGTCCTGTCGCCGCTCACGACCGACCGCGATGCGGCGCTGATGTATGCCGGGAGCGTCCATCCCGCCGTCGTCGGCCGAGGCGGTTCGGCGCTGGCCTCGGGCCTCACGCAGGCGCTCCAGGTGCTGGGAGGCGGAGAGGAGGACACGCGCAAAGCGATCGTGGTGCTCACCGATGGTGAATCCACCGAAGGCGATATGGAGGAGCTCCTCGGGGCGACCGAGCGTGCGTCCAGGGACCGCGTCGAGATCCACGCGATCGGGCTCGGCACGTCCGAGGGAGGACGGATCTCGGCGGCCGCCGCCGTGGGTCTGGCCGGGCGGCGAGCCGGTCCTCCGGGCAGCTACCTGCGAGGTCCGGACGGAGAGATCGTAACCACGCGGCTCGAGGATGCGTTGCTCAAGGCGATCGCCCGGGAGACGGGTGGCTCCTATGAGGAGGCCGATGAGGACGTCGTCCCGCGGATTGTCTCCAGGCTCAGTCTCGGGGGAGTGGTTGACCGGCCCACGAACGCGGGCGCCGCGAACATCTTCCTCGTGCTCGCCTTCCTGGCGCTCTGGGCCGAGGGCTTCGTGGCGAGGAGGTCCTGATGACCCGGATGATCGGGCCGAAGATGGCGGCGCCCAGGTTCGCGATCCTAGGGATGGTCGCCCTGGCGATGGCCGCCCTCGGGCTGGCGTTGGTTCGCGCTCCAATCGCGGCGCGCGCCCAGGAGGGTGGGGCCCGTTCGGACGAGACGGCCGAGATCTCCGAGTACCGTGCCCGGACGGAGAACTCGGAGAACCCGCGGGATCGGTATAACCTCGGCACGGCCTACCTGACAGCAGAGCAGTGGCCGGAGGCCCGGACGGAGCTGGCGCGGGCGGCGGAAGAGGCGGATGGCAAGGTCCAGCGCTTCTCCCGATACAACCTCGGTGTAGCGAACGCCATGGAGGGGCATCCGGAAGGGGAGGCCTCCGACGATGAGCGGCGTCAGCGGTTGATCACAGCCCGGGACGCGTTCAGAGAGGTTCTGCGCGAGGACCCGGAAGACCCCAGCACCCGCTGGAATCTGGAGCTCGTCAACCGCTGGCTTGAGGAGGCGTCGGCGGGGGGCGGCGGGTCGAGCCAGGACGAGGATCAGGACCAGGGGGGCGCCGGTGGGTCCGCCGGGCAGCAGGGGCCCGCCGAGCCGGGCGGACAGGCGCCGAGCTTGACGCGCGAGGAGGCCGAGGAGCTGCTTCGCCAGGCCGCGGGGGCCGAGGACGACGTGCGAGACAAGACGCTGAGACGAGGCCGGCTGCGAGACCCGGTGGTCGAGCGTAACTGGTAGGACAAACGTAGGTTAGGGCTCGTTACCTTCCTCCCGCCGCGTTGGCGCTTCGATCGGAGTATCCTCCGCCGGCCTCTCGGCCGACACCGGGGACTCGATGAGCGGGACGAAGCGGGCCCCCTCGATCGGCTCCCGAGCCAGCTCTCCGTTCACGTCGCGATACCGGTAGATCGTCTGCAGGCCGTAGCCGCCCAGGGGCGCCACGATCAGTCCGCCCGGAGCGAGCTGCTCCACGACCGCGGGTGGGACGTCGGGAGCGCCGGCCGTCAGGATCGCGCGGTCGAAGGGCGCCTCCTCCGGCCA
>JAUVMT010000157.1 GCA_030600085.1 Gemmatimonadales bacterium
CGAGCTCGCCCAAGAGGCTGGCCGATACGGCCTGTGGGTTCACGTTGCCGGCCGCCGCGAGCTTCGCGTGCTCCAGGCTCTGCAGTCCGGCCAGAAGAGCCTCGGCGTTTAGCGGTTCGGGGCTCAGGCGGCGCGCCCGCTCGATGTCTAGCGCGCTGTCCGCGTTGCCGGTTGCCAGCGCCAGCTGATCTCTCATCAGCTCTCCCGTCGCCTCCAGGGCGCGAAGGAAGCCTCCGCGCGCGCCCCGTGCGGAGAGGGAAAGCGAATAGCCGAGTCGATCGGCCCTCTTGCCGCTGAGCGCCACGCGGAGCAGACGCTCCGCATCGTCGTATCCGTCCTCTTCGCCGCCGACGATCTGAAGCGCTCTGCCTATCGAGCCCTGCGCGAAGCGCGCGACCCTCTGCGCCCCTTCCGTCCCGATGTCGGTCTCGGCTTCCAGGAAGGCGGCGACCTCCTCGTCGGCCAATGGGAGGACCCGGATCGAGAGAACCCTCGAGCGTACCGTCGGGAGAAGGGCACCCGGCCGACTACTGGTGAGGACGATGTGGACGTCCTTCGGAGGCTCCTCCAGCAGCTTGAGGAAGGCGTTCGCCGCTTCCTGGCTCGCCTGCTGCGAGACCATCTGTTCGGCCCGTCCTACCACAAAGACCGTGCGAGGGCCCATCGCGGGGCGCCGGATCGCCCGCTGACGGAGGTTCTCGATCGTACCGAGGTGGATGCCGGTCGGCGCGTCCTCCGCGAGCCGACGTAGCGGTTCGTGCCGGCGCGCATCGAGCTCGGCCAGGCGGGCCTCCTCCAGCTTCTCGCGGAGTTTGTTGGCGGACACGCGCTTCGGGCGCTCCAGAGGAAAGTACCAGTGGATGTCCGGGTGCTGGAGCTCGGAGGCGAGCCGACAGCCGCGGCATTCGCCGCAACCCGTCCCTCGCTCGCACTGAAGGACGGCGGCCAACCAGAGCGCGAGCCGCTGCTTCCCGATCCCCGGCGCTCCTCGGAGGAGCACCGACTGCGGAAGGCGTCCGGAGGTCGCGGCGTTCGCCAGAAGCCGGCGTAGCTGGTCGTGCCCTGCCACGGGAGGCAGGCTCATGATCGGTCTCGGAGCCAGCGGACCGGGTCTACAGGTCGGGGCCCGCCTGCGGAGCCGGGTTGGAGGATCTGAAACTCGATGTGCGGTCCCTCTGGCGAGCCGAGGCCGCCGACGCCGCCGAGAATCTGCCCTGAGTCCACATCGTCACCCTCCCGCACGGAGAGGTTCTGCATGTACAGGTAGAGCGAGTAATAGCCTCCGCCGTGGCTCAGGATGATCGAGGGACCGTACAGCCCCCACCGGCCGGCGAACGCGACTTTCCCCGCCTCGATTGCATGGACGGGCGTACCGGAGGGGGCCCCGATTCCGATCCCGTCACGTGCCAGCGTCGTGTTGCCTCTCCGCTCGGGCCCGAAGCCGTAGACCACGTTGCCCTGAACCGGCCACGCGAGGTTGCCCAGGTCCGCTGTCCTGAGCGTGGGCGTGGTTACCGCGCCGGCGAGACGCTCGGCCTCCCTTCGCGCCGCCTCGAGGTCCACGACAAGCTGTCTCAGGCGTTCCTCGTCGCGAGCCAGCTGTGACAGCCGGTTCTGGGCGGCGGTCTCCCTGGAGCGAATCCGGGAGAGCCTGCGTTGACGCTGCTGCTCCAGCTCCTCCAGCTCATCCACCTCGCCGACCTTCTCACGCCGTATCCGCTGGATGCCGTCGAGCTCCGTCGCCAGTAGCTCTCGCTGATCGCTGAGCAGCGCCTCCAGTTGCTCGATCTGGCCCATGATGAGACGGTCCTGAAGTGCGACGAGCCGGAGGTACTTGTAGCGGTTGATGAGGTCGGTGAACGATCGCGCCCCCAGCAAGACCTGGACGGTCCTGAGCGGGCCACGTTTGTAGATCTGGCGAAGCCGCTCGGCGAGAACGGCCTTCCGAAATACGAATTCGTCGTGCGTTTGAATCATGTCGCGGGTGCTGCGGTCCACCAGAGAGAGCACGCCGGACAGCTGGAGGTCCAGCTCGGCGACGACGCTGCTGGACGTGCCGATCTGGCGCTCCAGGTTGTTGATCGCCTCGGTCTCGTCATGTACCTGGCCGGCCAGCTGGCCCATCTCGCTCCGCAACCTTGCGCGTTCCGCCCGGATCTGGTCGAGCCGGGTCCTGCTCTCTTCGATCTGCTTCTGAAGGGAGTCTTGAGCCAGAGCGAGCCGGACTTCGAACGGCGAGCCATCGCTCGTTGGAAGCGGAGAGCCGACGAGGCCGACGAGCAGAGCGCCCACGTAAGGGAGCGCCGGTCCTCGAGCTCCGAGGCTCGACACCCGACTAGATCGCATAGAGGCCTTTCAGCTCCTGCCGCACGGACCGGCCTGCTGAGAGCATCCCCAGCACGCCCCCGCCCAGGATGCCCGCGGCGATCCAGAGATCGGGGAGCCACAGGACGGCCATGACGGCTCGGTCCAGCAGTCGGTAGGCCCCGAACGTCAGAGCCAGGGCGAACGCCCCTCCGGCCAGGCCCGAGATGAGACCCTCGGCGAGGAACGGCCGCTGAATGAAACCGGCGGTCGCTCCGACGTTTTCCATGATCGCGATCTCGGTCGAGCGCGCGTGGATCGACATGCGCACCGTCGCTCCGACCAGAAGCATGGCGACGAGAGCGAACGATCCGCCGACAATGAGCGCCGTTCCGCCGGCGATTCGCCGCAACGTGTGGATCCTGTCCACCCAGTCGCGGCCGAACCGGACGTCGTCGATGAAGTCGTAGCCGCTCATGCGCACCGCCACCGTCCCGACCGACTGAGGGTCTCGTCGCCCTGGGAGCAGTCGGACTTCAAGCGACGCCGGTAGGGGGTTCACTTCCACGTCCGGGAAGACGTCCGAGAACTCGGCGAGCTCCCGCGACGCGTTGTAGAGCGCCTCGGTCTTCGAGACGTACTCGACCGACTCGACTTCGGGGAAGGCTCCGATCTCGCTGCGAACGAGGCGCAGCTGCGCCTCGTCGATCTCGTCCCTGAGGTAGGCCACGATCTCCACCTTCTCCTCGACGGCCGCCAGCGCCCTCGAGATGTTGTGCGCCGTGAGGCCGAACAAGCCGAGAATGAAAAGGCTGAGACTGATCGCCGTCACGGAAAGCGCCGCAAGCATGGGTCGCCGAACCAGCGAGATGAGCGCCTCGCGAAACGGCCTCATGGAGCCGGACCTCCGCGCACGAGCTCGAAGATGGACGAGTCTCCGGAACTGGCATGGGGCGGCTTCGGTACGTCCGAACGGGAATCGTAGACCAGGCGGCCGTCCTCCAGCTCGAGCACGCGCGTTTCGGGATGACGCCGCAAGAGGGTGGTGTCGTGCGTGGCGAGGATCACCGCCGTGCCGAGGGCGTTGAGCTGCTTGAAGAGCTCGAACACACCCAGCGAAGCGCGCTCGTCGAGATTGCCGGTGGGCTCGTCGGCCAGCAGCACGAGCGGATCGGTGGCCAGGGCGCGGGCGATCGCGACCCGCTGGCGCTCACCACCGGAGAGCTCGGCCGGAAAGGCGGAGGCCCGAGAGGCGAGCCCCACGTGGTCGAGAAGGCGCATCACCTTCGGGCGGATCGCTGAGCGATTCGCGCCGGTAACCTGGAGTGCGAAGGCGATGTTCTCCGCCGCCGTGAACCGCTCGAGAAGCCGGAAATCCTGGAAGACGAAGCCTACCCGCCGCCGGAGCTGGGGGATCTCTCGTCGCCGGATCCGGGTCGATGAGAAGCGTGAGATGATCACCTCGCCTTCCGTTGGGGCCAACTCCATATGGACCAGCCGCAGCACGGTCGTCTTGCCGGCTCCCGAGGGTCCGGTCAGAAAGACAAACTCCGCCTTGCGGACGTGGAAGGAGGCGTCCGCCAGCGCCGTGCCGCTGCGCGGATAGTGCTTCGTGACGTTCCGAAATCGAATCAAACGGCTACCTCCGGGACGCGTCCAGCGGCCCGTTCCGCGAACCTCACGCAGAGATCGATCGAGGCCTTCATGGAGCCGGGGTTTGCCAGCCCCTGGCCGGCAATGTCGAACGCCGTTCCATGGTCGGGCGACGTGCGCGGGAAGGGAAGCCCCGCCGTCACGTTCACGCCCGTCTCGCGCGCCAACGTCTTGATCACCGCAAGCCCCACGTCATGATAGGGTATCACCACCGCATCGACTTCGCCCTCCATACATCTGCCGAATACCGTGTCGCTCGGAAAGATCCCCGCGATCCGGATTCCGTCCGCCTCCAGCCGCCTGATCGCCGGCGTGAGCACTCGCGCCTCCTCATCCCCGAACCGGCCTCCCTCCGACGCGTGCGGGTTGACGCCTCCGAACGCGAGGCGCGGAGAGGCGAGGCCCCACCACTCCCGTAGGGCGCGCTCGGCGATCCTGGAGCGCAGCTCCACGAGTTCCGGCGTCAGCGCGTCCGGTACCTCGCGAAGCGGGATGTGAGCGGTGAGGAGGGCCATGCGCAGTGGGCCTCCAAGGGGGGTCGTCTCGGCCGCCATCATCATCGTCACTTCGGGCACGCCCGTCCGCTGACGCAGAAGCTCCGTATGGCCGGGGAAGGAGTACCCGGCGGCGGCCAGGGCCGCCTTCGAGATCGGGCCCGTCACGAGTCCGTCGATCCGGCCGCCGAGAGCGAGGTCGATGCCCCGTTCGATGGCGAGGGCCGCCAACTCTCCGGCCCGTGCGTCGGCGTCGCCGGTTTTAGCGGCCCAGGTGCCGACGGCTTCGAGCTCCACGTCCCCCCGGCGCATCAGCTCGGCCGGAAGCGCGCCCTCCCATCCGAGTACGTTGAACGAGATGTGATCCAGGGGAGGCATCTCGGCAAGCGCTGCGCTCGCCACCTCGACGCCGATGCCGCGCGGATCACCGAGCGTGATGCCGATCCGAACCCCAGGGGGTGACACCGCCCTATCGAGCCACGAGGATCGCGTCAGATCAGCATGCGGACGTAGACCTCTTGCTTGAGCTGTTCCACCAGCGCCTCGTACTGCCCCTGCTGCATCAGCTGGTCGCGAATCTGGTCTCGGACCTCGTCCAGTTCGTAGGTACCCGAGGGTCGGTATCGCATGACCTTGATGACGATGAACGAGGCGTTGTCACCCCTTCCACTCACCTCGATAGGTCCCACGACATCCCCCGTCTGAGCGTCTCGAAGTGCCTCGGCGAATTCGGCCCCAAGCGCTCCCGATATCCTGTCCACACGCGCGTTGTCGATGCGCGACTCCTCCGGGTCCGTCCCGTAGCGTTCGGCCATCACCGTGGCATCCTCGCCGTCGCGAATGCTGTCGGCGACGGCCGCGGAGAGCTGCCGCGCTTCCTCAATCTGCTCGGGTGAGATGTAGGGTCGGACGAGGACGTGGCGCACGTGACGCTCGCCTCCCCGCACGTTCTCAACCTTGATGATGTGGAAGCCGAACCGGCTCTCCACCGGCCCGATCGCGATCCCGGTGCGGACGGCCCACGCGGCGTCGCCGAACGCCGGGTCGACCTCGCTGCGCCGGATCCAGCCGAGGTCGCCGCCGTCTGCTCGTGTGCCGACGTCGTCGGAGTACCGACGGGCCGCGATCTCGAAGTCCTCGCCCCCTCGGATCTCGTCGCGGGCGGTTACGGCCTCTTCCAGCGCGCTGTCGCGCGCCGCCTCGCTGGGCTTCGGGTCGATGGTCACCTGGATCAAGTCGAGCGTGGCGGGCCGCGTCGCCCCCGCCGCCCGAGCGTTGAACTCGTCGACGATCTGCTGCTCGGTCACGCGGACCGAGAGCATCGCGCTCATCTGGGTGCCGATGTATCTCTGTCCGACCATGTCCTTACGGGCCTGCGATCGGATCATGCGGCGAAACTGGAACATGTTTTGGCCGGAGTCCTCGACCCGCTGGAGCATCTCCTCGTCCGA
>JAUVMT010000097.1 GCA_030600085.1 Gemmatimonadales bacterium
CGGGAGCCACGCCCTGGGCGTCCACCCGGGGCGCCGCCATGAGCGACAGAGAAGCTCCAAGGGCCAAGATCGATCCGAGTCTCATGTCGCCATACCGATCCTATCCGGAGTCAGGCGGAGGGCAGCCGGAGCGGCTAGCGGCCCTTTCTTCTTCGAACCCCTCTCGAGAGCGCCGAGCGCGGACGGTCATCCGAGCGGGCGCCGTTCTGGGCGGCGGGTCCAGGTCCCGGAGTCGGGGGCGTCGTCGTAGGCTCGTACTCCGGGACGATCTCGCGCTCGATGGTCTCGCCCGTGAGGGTCTCGATGTCCCGGACGAGGTGCCAGTCGTTGGGGGACATGAGGGTCAATGCTTCCCCGGTGTCGTCCCCGCGGGCGGTGCGGCCCACGCGGTGGACGTAGTCGCGCGGGTCGTCGGGAACGTCGAAGTTGATGACGTGCCGGATCCCACAGATGTCCAGCCCCCGCGCCGCCACGTTCGTGGCAACCAGTACCCGCGTTTCCCCCGCGCGGAAGCGCTCCAGGCTCCGATCACGCAGACGTTGGGGCTTGCCGCCGTGAAGGTCGTCGACCGAGACGCCGCTCGAATCGAAGTACTCGGCGAGATAGCTCGTGGTGTCCCGTCTCCGGGTGAAGATCAGTACCTGGCCGGACGTCCTCTCCTCGAGCAGATGGAGCAGCAGCTGGTGCTTCGCCGGCCAATCCACGGGATGAATGACCTGCCGGATTCCTTCGGCCGCCGTCTCGAGCCCTACCGCGACGCGCACGGGATCTTCCATCATCTCGTGCGCGAGCCAGAGGACCCCGCCCGGCATGGTGGCCGAGAAAAGCAGCGTCTGCCGGGTCCGGGGGGTGGCACGGACGATCGTTTTCACGTCGTCGATAAACCCCATGTCCAGCATGCGGTCCGCCTCGTCCAGCACGAGGACCTCCACCTCCGAGAGGTCCGCGGTGCCCCGGCGCAGATGGTCGAGGAGCCGGCCGGGAGTGGCGACGAGCACGTCACAGCCGTAGCCGAGCTCCCGTGCCTCGGATCCGACGTGCGTCCCGCCGTGCACGACCATGCACTCCACATCGGAGGTGACCGCATAAGTCTCGATCGCGGCGCCAACCTGCTGCGCGAGCTCACGCGTCGGGGTGATGACGAGGCCTCTGGGTCGGCCGTGAACGGCGTCCTCGCTCAGACGCTGAATCATCGGAAGCGTGAACGCCGCGGTCTTTCCCGTCCCCGTGTGGGCGGTTCCCAGCAGGTCCCGGCCCTCCAGAGCCGGCGGGACGGCCTGACACTGGATCTCCGTAGGCTGGGTGTAGCCCGCCCGCAAGACCGCATCCAACAGCCTCGGCGCCAGGCCCAAGTCGGCGAAGGTCGTGCTCTGATCCGTGTCGTTTTGATGGGTTTCCAGGTCGATAATCGTTGATCCTCGGATGGAGCGATTGATCGTGAAGGCCCCGGCCGCGCGGGGCTAGGGTGGGAACGGCTCAGATACCCGGCACGCTTCCTACTGATCCCCGGGGCGCGAGCCGCGCCGAGCGCGCTTGGCAGGGCCGGCGCGCCGGGGCGTCAACTCAACGCACGACTTGGTACGTCCGGAGATCCAGGTCCGCGGCGAGGAGATCCGGGAAGTTCGCGAGGGCGCTCTGGATGTGCTCGGTCTCGAAGTGGGCCTGGAGCGCATCCTCGCTCGTCCATTCCTCGACGAAGGTAAACTTCGCCGGATCCTCCAGGCTCTCAAGCATCTCGTAGCTGACGCAGCCGGCCTCCTGCCTGGTCGGGACGACGAGACCCTCCAGCACCTCTCGAAGCTCGCTCTCCTTCCCAGGATGAGCCTGCAGGTGGGCAACGACTCGAATGGCCATCTACTTCTCCTTTTTCTTTACCTCCGGCCGGAAGCCGACGGTGAGGAACAGGTTGAACGAAGCGCCCATGTTGTCGGATCCGATGATGAGGAAGGTGTAGGGCTCGGCTGCCACGTACCAATTCCCCAACTGGTAGCCGAACGCGACTCCGCCCGACAGGTCCAGCGCGGTCTCGCTGATCTCCCCCTCGTCCCCAATCCTGGTGGTGATGAACGCCGCCGCGATGCTGCCGGCCCCCCGGATCATGAAGGGCTTGTCCAGAAACGCCCCCCCGCCCTCGATGCCCAGGAACGTGGACTTCTGATCCCAGGTTTCGCCGTCGCGCCGGAACGTCCCGCCGGCGTTGTACATGGCCCAGGGGCCGACGTAGGCCATCTGGCCGAAGAGCAGCGGGAACTCGATCCCGACCGTGCCGCCGACCATGCCGCCGTATCCGTCGCCGAAGCCGTATCCGCCCTGCAGCCGCCCGGCGAACTGCGCCTGCGACGTGCCCGGCGAAAGCGCCACGGCAACCAGGATCAGCAGCGAGCCCATGATGATTCGGGCGCCCCGTCGGTCGTCCATGGATCGAATTCCTTTCAGCTCAGGTCCTGAATCCCGTCGGAAGCGGGAGAAGGCGTGCGGAATCTTCACTCCGCTATCGCTCAACGCCAGGCTTGGTACAGCGCTCGGCTCAGCGGAGGTCGGGGTTGAAGAAAACGGCGAATTGCAGTCGACGGAAGGTGCGATCCTGGAGGATCTGCCAGAGGAAGCCCGTATGCACACACATCTCACGCGTGATTTGATACGCCAGCGCGACGTAGACCCGGTTCTGGTCGTAGGCTCTTTCGCGCCCTCCCGTGTTGATGAAGAGCTCGTTGTAGGAGGCGAGGAAGAGGGTGTTCGGCTGGATCGTCTCCCGGGTCAATGGGAACTGCAGCAGGAGCATATACCTGAGCCGGGTGGAGAAGTCGGTCTCCTCGGCTTCGTCGAACCGGATCCACCTCTCCTCGAACCGATACCTGTGGAAGAGCCGGACTCGCCACACGGGGCTTCGAAGGATCAACTGCTGGAAGAAGTGGTTCTGCTTGGTACCGATGCCTTCCTCCTCGAACGGCCAGCTCTTCACGTAGGTGTAACCCAAGCTGAAGAACGGCCCGTCCCTCAGGTGGAAGTTGACGGCCGGCCTGAGGATCAGCACATGGGGATTGGAGGCGGCCTCCCATAGCCAGTACTCCACTTCCGTGTGGATGCTGAGACGATCGCTGATCCGGTTGTCCCCGAAGTACTGGAGCCAGGTTCCGAGTCGGTCACTCGGGTCATCCTGTCCTCTGAGCGGGGTGGCCGAGAGGGCGGCCAGGAGGATCGCGCAGCAGAGGTACGCAGCTGCCGCTGAAGCCGCGCGCGCAGGAGACACGATGTTTCGACTTTCCCACCCTCGGGTCGGACGAGGCTCGAGCCGTGCCCGCCGGGTGACCTACGACGATCTATTCACTTCTGAAACCGGCGCCGGCGCCAGCGAGGCGAAAACGACGGAATCTGTCGGCGACACCAAGATGCTACGAAGAGGCGAATTGAGGGAGTCGGGAAGTTCTTATATCCGCGTGTGGTGGAAAGTCTTACGCGAGGAACCCTCGCCAAGAGGGCTCCCCGCGCTCAAAGGGTGTCGACGAAGATCTCGAAGCCCGCGGCTCAGGGAAGCGCGGCGATCCAGGCGTCGTCCTCCAGCCACTTCTTACGCAGCTGCTCGAGGATCCCCGTCTTCTCGAACGCATCGAGATAGTTGTCCATCAGGTTGCGGAGCATCGGATCGTTGCCCGGCAGCGCGATGCCGATGGGCTCGATGGTGAGCGGCTCCTTCAACGTGGCCAGATCCTCGTTCGGGAAGCGCATCAGAGAGAGCCGACAGATCGGCATGTCCGCCACGAGCGCGTCGATCGCTCCAGCCAAGAGCATGTTCACGGCCTCGTCGTAATCCGATACCGTAATCAGCTGGGCATTGGGCGTGTACTTCTCGGCGAACTCCTGACTCGTCGAGTTCGACAGGGCGGCCAGCCGGATCTCGGGCGTGTTGAGGTCTTCCGTGTTGCTCGCGGCGGCCAGCGTCGTGGACTTCGTCAGGATCGATTTGCCCGAGAGCATGTACGGCCCGACGAACGCCGACGTTTGCGCCCGCCGAGGCGTGATCGACATGCCGGACATCACCATGTCGACCGCCCCGTCCTCCATCGCGCCGAGCAGCTCACCGAACGGGCGGTTCACGATCTCGAGCTCCACGCCCATCGCCCCGGCGATCAGGTTTGCGAGGTCCACCTCGAGGCCGAGCATCTGGCCGCTGCGGCCGCGCACGTTGAACGGAGGCTGCGTGGCCGACATCCCCACGCGAAGTGTCCCGCTCTGGACGATGCGGCTTAACACCGGCGACTCCTGCGCCTCGACCGTGGTGCTCGCCGCCAGCATGCCGGTCCCGAGCGCCAGGCCCAGGACGAGGTTCCGTAGTGTAGCCAATTCTATCTCCTTTGCTTGTTGTGTTCCTTGCGTCCGTGCAGTTTGGCGCCAAGCAAACGCGGGCGCCACTGTACGCTGCCGCAACGATCCGTTTCAGGCCCCGAACCGCGCTGCCGGGAGAATCAGGTTCAGAACCCGAACCGCGCTCCCAGCTCGATGAACCACTCGTTCCTCTTCACGCTCTCGCTGCCCCCTTCGAACATGTTCCCCAACCCGAAATCGTAGCCCGCATCCATCGACAAGACGATGAGATCGAAGCCCAATCCGGCCCGACCGGACCACAGCGTGCTCTTCAGGTCCTCCTTGACGACGCCCAGATCGTTGTCCGAGACACCCGTTGGGAAAGACGGCGTGATTCCGCCGAAGAGCCGGAGGGCCAGTGGTCGGGTCTTGATCAGCTTGAATCCGATGCCGACCGGAACGCTGACGTCCTGAATCCGAAGATCGTCGGTCGTGGCTCCACCAGAGGGGATCGTGACGTCCGCACCGGCCGTGGACCAGAAGAAGCCTGCTTCGACGTACAAGCGGCCGCCCGCGCGGACCCTGCCTCCGGCCTCGAACCCGACTCCGGTGTCCGAGTCGATGTCGTCTCCCGAGTAGCTCACGAAGGTGATGCCGAGCTCTGGAGCGATCAGCTCCACGACCTGGGCCGATGCCGAAGCCCCCCAGGCGAGGGTGAGAGACACGACCAGCAAGAGCGTGCGTGGGCGTAGCATCCCCATCCCTCCCTCAAGTCGTTCGCGGGCACCGTCGAGCCCGGTAGTTTTCCGTCGGCCGGATCCTATCGCCGGCACCGCCCCGTATCAAATGCGCTGGAATGCGGGAGCGCCGCGGTAGCGAGTTACTCGTCGGGAGCCGGATCTGGAAGGACCGCGTTAAGCAGAAAGGCGGCGAGCCCGCCGGTGATCAGCCCCGTGCCGATGAAGTTGCGGACACCCTCCGGGAGGTGCTGAAGCGCCTCCGGCCTCAGCTCGACGCCCAGACCCAGGCCCACGGCTATCGCCAGGATCACCAGGCTGCGCTGGGTGAGAGGCACGCTGCGACGGAAGATGGCCGCACCGCTCGCAAATATCATCGAGAACATGACAAGCCCGGCTCCGCCGATGACGGCAGGCGGGATCGTGGCGAGCCCGGCCGAGATCTTCGGCACCAGGCCAAGCAGGATGAGGAGGCCTCCAGCCACGGCGGTCACGTGGCGGCTCACGACCCCGGTGAAGTTCACGAGCCCGACGTTCTGCGAGTAGGAGGTCGTGGGAAAGGCACCCAAGAGTGCGGCCAGCCCGCTGCTCGCCCCGTCTGCCACGAGGCCCCCTTTGAGCTCCCGATCCGTCGGCTCACGACCGGCCGCCGCGATCACGCCCGTGATGTCGCCTATCGTCTCGATCGAGCTGATCACGTAGATGAAGGCCATGATGAGGATGGCGCTCCACTCGAAGGTGAGGCCGAACGGCAGGGGCCTCGGCACCGAGAGCCACGCGGCGCTCGACACGGCCGTGAAATCCACGGTCCCGAAGATCACGGAGAGCACGTACCCGACGACAACCCCTGCCAGAACGCTCGCGTACGCGAGAAGGCCGCTCGCGTACTGGTTGAGGATCAGCGTCACGAGGAGGACGACGAAGGCGATTCCCAGATTCAGCGGCGAGCCGTAGTCCTCCGCTCCGATCCCGCCGGCCGCGTAGTCGACGCCCACCGGAATCAGCGTGAGGCCGATGAGCATCACCACGACGCTCGTGACGACCGGCGGAAACCACCGCCTCACACGTGAGAAGGAGAAGCCGATGACGACTTCGACCACGGCCGCCACGAGGCATGCTCCGAACACCGCTGCCAGGCCGGCACGGCTCCCGATGGCGATGCTTCCCCCGACGAACGCGATGCTGGTGCCCATGACGATCGGGATCCGGCCCCCCACCGGACCGATCGGATACGCCTGGACGAGCGTGGAGAGACCGGCGACGAGGAGGACCGCCTGCACGAGCATCCCCGTCTGTCCGGCCGCCAGTCCGAGCGCGCCGGCGATGAGAAGGGGCGGCGTGATGTTGCCGAGGAGCATCGCTACGAGGTGTTGAGCCCCGAGCGCGAGCCCCTCCCTGACGGGAGGAACCTCGTCGACGTCGTAGACGAGGCTCTTATGCACGCACGAAGAACCCGCTCACCGCGTAGCCGAGCGTGCCGGCAGGCCCGCCAGTATGCTGAAGGGGATCATGGAACACCCAGGCAAGCGCGACCAGCGCGACCTCGTCGATGAGATAGGCGATGAACCGGGAACCGAAATGGCCTTGTCCATGAGCTGCCCCCTTTTTCTCCGGGTCGTTGCGCCGGGAAAGACCTCGAGCCGTAAGCAGGATCTCTGAGGATGCGTGATCGGCGCCCGATCTTGCCAGGGCTGCCCAGCTTCCGCGACGCGAGGCGGGCAAGCACCAGGGCGGCATTAATCACACTTTCGCTATTGGCGTCCTGTTCCGCGGGAGCCGCTGGCCAGGAGACGCCCCCGCCGGACCCGATCGACATCGTGGACCGAGGTCTCCCGATCCCGGATGGCTTTCAGCAAGACAACGTCGCGCAGCAGCGTGCCTCGCTCTTCGGGATCCGGCCCGCCTTCACGATCCGCTCGTGGGAGACGAACCCTTGGGGTCTGCGGGCCCGTCTCGCGGTTCAGTTCGCCGGGCTGGACTTTCGTTCCTCCGACGGCGTCGACCTGGAGCAGGTGTCGCTCGCCGCGATCGTGCCCGGCGTCGAGTTCGTCTTTCCCACCGGCCGTCGCTCGCTCTTCCGCCCGTTCCTGGACGTCGGCGTCGGCTCGAGCACCGGGCTCGACAACCCCGCGCTCATCGCGGCCGTCGGCGTCCAGCAGGAGTTCGTTTTTCCCGCCGGCCGCTTCGAGTTGAGTCTGGAGCCGAAGCTCGAATACACGAGGGCGTTCGTGAGCGGGGCCAGAGACGATGACTACGGGGCTCTCAGCGCGTACACGGACGCGCGGCATCCACTCCCATTCCGGATAGGCGGCCGGCGGCCCGAGCTCGGGGCCTACTTCAAGGGAAGCTACCTCTTCTCGCCGCTGGACTTCAGGTCTCTGGACGGCGAAGGAACGTCTGTGGAGTACGAGTTCCAGGTCGGCGGTCTGATCAGCTTCAAGAAGCCGCCGAAGCTCTGGTTCATCCCGGTGCCGATGATCGGCTTCGGCTACGCATTCGGCGACGACTGGAGCGGGATTCGCATCCGGGTCGGAGGTGACCGTCTTCTCCGGCTGCCCCCGGAGAGCGACGAGTTGGCTTCCCCGGTACTCAGCCCGTCGCTTCGAGATTCAGCGGATGACCGTTGCGAATGAGGCTCTCCGCCTCCGGAGGATCGACGGGGCCCGAGAAGTAGAAGCCCTGTGCCTGCGTGCAGCCCAAAGCGCGCAGGTGCACGAACTGCTGCCTCGTCTCGATCCCCTCGGCGATGACGTCGA
>JAUVMT010000149.1 GCA_030600085.1 Gemmatimonadales bacterium
CGAACGTCCATCGTCGGCTGGCTCGAGCTCGTTTCGGTCATCCTCTTCCCTGCGGCTGCCTGGTCCGGTCTAGTGTACCGTCTCAGAAGTCACACTGTCATTCGGGGGCCGATTCATTCCGCTCGGTTTCGTTGCTCTTCCTCGACGTAGCGCTGCTACGCCTTCGTCGTCGCCCCTTGCCGAAGCGGACGACTGGGCCCCCTCGGTGCCTACCGGACTTCTGAGACGGTACACCAGGGTTCACCTCGGAATGAAAAAAGCGTGGCGAGCGCGTGATCCGCAAGCCGATGAGAAAGAGCGCTCGTCCCCGATTCGGGAACGAGCGCTCCAAGGCCGCCCGTCGGTCGGCCGCCTGCGCCGTGTATTCGGCGACCGGCGCTACGGCTGCGTGCTGCTCGCCGGGCCCTGTGCCTGTAGGCGGGCGAGGACCTGATCGGTCACATCGAGCGTCGGGTCCGCCGCAATCAATCCCGCGGCAGAGGCGTCGAACACCATGGTGAAGCCACGCTCGGCGCGGAAGTTCTCGATCTCAGTCTGAACGCGCTCGAGGATCGGTTGCAGAAGCTGCTGTCGTCGCTGGTTGGCCTGGTCCTCGAGCTCCAACGTCCGCTGCTGCAGCACCTGGTTCTTCTCGGCCATCTCCTGCTGCCGGGTCTGCCGCGCCGTCTCGGAGAGCATCGTCTCCTGCCGGCGATAATCCGCCAGGAGAGAGTCCAACTCCACCCGCTTCAGGCGAACCTCTTCCTGCATCTGAACGAGCTCGCGATTCCACGTCTCCTGCGCGTCGACGGCGCCCGGCGCCGATTCGAGCAGTCTCTGCGTGTTCACGTACACGAAGCCCGCGGCATTCGCTGGACTCGTTTGAGCGACGAGAGAGGCCGCCGTCCCGAGCATCAGTACGGCCGCCATTACAAACGATATGCGTCGCATTCCCCTCATTCTCCTGTGAAGCTCTCCCGTGACGCTCAACAGCCGGTCCACCAGAGCGTCACCGCTAGAAGATCCGGCCGAACTTGAAGTGCAGCTTCCAGCCCGGGTCCGGCCGGCCGACCACGTCACGCCGGTCGAAACCGTACGCGTAGTCGAGACCGATCGGTCCGAAGGGCGTTACAAGGCTTACTCCTACGCCGGCACCAACCAGGAGATCCGTCGGGTTGAAGCCGTCGGCGAGGAACCAGTTATTGCCGGCATCCACGAACGTGCTGAGGAACACGGCGTTCGTGAGCTTCAGCCCCAACTGGGCGGTCGTCGTGAAGAAGGAGTTGCCCACGCGATCCAGGTCGCTGATAGGAGCACCCCTTGGCACGTGCCCCAGCGGCGTCACCGTGGCCTCCTCGTATCCACGAAGCTGCTGGCCGACCTGCGTACCACCAACCTGGAACTTCTCCTGGAAGAAGACCTGGCTCCCGACGATCCACCCTCCCCCGAACTTGATCCCGGCGGCGATCTCCATCGGTGACGGATCGAGGGCATCGCCGAAGCGCGCCACGGGGACCCACCACTCGCTCTCGAAGTTCCACTTCGTGTAGTCGCCGTCCCCGCCCAGCGGGCCGCCGACGAAACGGGCAGACAGGGCGTTCAGGTTACCCCCTGTCGGGAAGATCGGGCTGTTGCGCACGTCCCGTAGGATGCGGGCCGAGATCGTGCTTCGCGTGCCCGAGAGGATCGACGGATCGTTGGGCCCGAGACCGAAGACATCCAGGTTGCTCGTCTGGTCGCTGAAGAGGGAGTAGCCGATGAACGCGCGCGTGCTGCGAAGCGGGATCGGGACCCCCACCTCGAACCAGCCGCCGGTCACCCGGCGGATGCCGAGACTCACGTTCGTGAACTGATCCCGTGAGGATCGGAACCCCACCGTGCCGGAGTACCGTGACCAGAAGACCGATGGATCCGAGTAGGTCAATTCGATGTCCTGCTGGCGTCCCCCGAAGACGAAGCGGAAGGAGCCGGCCTTGGCCATCCCGAACAGATTCGGCTGCTGATAGCCCACGAACCCCGAGAAGCCGAACGCGCCGGCGGCGGAGACCCCGAAGTTCACGTTCCCCGTCTGCTTCTCCTGGACGCGCAGCACCATGTCCACGTCGCCGTCGGGACGATCGATAATCCGAATCTGCTCTTCCGGAGGCAGGGGATCGAAGAAGTCCAGGGCGTGGACCGCCTGGACGCTGTTGATCAGGCGCGCCTGAGAGAAGATATCGCCCGGGAGCAGCGAGATCCGGGACCGTATGATCCGGTCGTGAGTGTAGTCGTTTCCGACGATCGTAATCTTGCGGACGTACGTCGGCTCGCCTTCCCGGATGTTCCAGTAGGCCATGACCATTCGCCGCCCGGTGGAATCCGGGGGGAGCTTGTCGATAGTCGGGACGACCGCCGAGCGCATGTATCCGGCGTTGCGGTAGAGGTCAGCGACCTGCGCGGCGGCTTCATGAAACGCCTCTTCATCGAAGGGCGCGTAGAGCGGCTCGAGCGGGTTTCCTTCCTCGTCCTCTCCGCTCACAAGGGCAGCCTGCCGGAAGTACCGTCGGAGCAGCGCGGTCGGAAACCGTCGGTTGCCGTTGATCTCGAACCTGCTCAGGTAGTACCGCGTCCCCTCATCCACCCAGACGATGATCTCGCCCTTTCCCGTCGTCCGGTCCACGATCACCGAGTCGCCGACCACCGACGCGTCGATGAAGCCGCGCTCCGCGTAGAATCCCGGGATGCGGACGCTCAGGTCCCGCCGGAATTCCTCCCGTTTGAGCTCCCCGGACTGGTACCAGAGGAAACCCTCCTCTCCGGTCCCCATAGCCCCCCGCAGAAGCTCGTCCGGGTACGTCTCGTTCCCCTCGAACGAGATCCGGGCCACGCCGAGGCGCGGGCCTTCATCGACGTGGAAGAGGAGCCGGAACTGGTTCGGTCCGATGCCCGCCGGCTCGAGCTCCGGTTCGACTGTAGCCTGCGGGAAGCCCTCGTTCGTGAGACGCTTCTCGATCGCCGTCTCTGCTCTCAGCACTTTGGAGGGATCGTAGGCCATCCCGCGAAACAGTCCCGTCGTATCGCGGATCGAGTTCTCGGACACGTTCTTGAGCCCGCGAAACTCGATTTCGACGATGAACGGCCGTTCCACGACATAGATGTAAAAGATGGCAGGCGTCCCCGAGGTTACGCTCACCCGCACATCCTCGTAGGCGCCGGTGGAGAAGAGTCGGCGGATGGCGTCCTGGATGTCCGGGAATCGCACGCTCTGTCCGATCCTGAGCCCGCTGTGGTCGATGATATCGAAGGCGTCGATTCGCTGGTTGCCGCGCACGACGATGCTGTCGACCGGAACCGCAGCGGAGGCGAGAGGTTCCTGCGCTTGAAGCGTCGCGACCCCCTTCCATGGAAGCAAGAGGGCCGTAACCGAGAGGGCGGCGAGAGCGAGCGCCGGGCAACCCGACTTCACAAGCAGGGCTCGCCCTCTTCGGTCTCCGGGGTCAGGTGGCCGAGGCCTGTGACGCCGCCTGGAAACGCAGAGACTCCTCGTCCTCGGCAAGCAGAACCTCGATCTCATCGCCCGGTGCGAACTCCGCCATGAGGATCTTCTCGGAAAGCGGATCCTCTATGTACCGCTGGATCGACCGCTTGAGCGGGCGCGCGCCGAACTTGGTGTCGTATCCGATATTCACGAGGAAGGCGACCGCTTCCTCGGTCAGGCGTATCGCGAGGTTCTCCTCACCCAGGCGCTTCTCGATGTCGCGCAGAAGGATGTAGACGATCTTGCCGATCTGTTCGCGCGAGAGCGGGTGAAAGACGATGGTGTCGTCGAGCCGATTCAGGAACTCGGGCGCGAACGTCCTGTCGATCTCCTCCTTCACGCGCTCCTTGATGCGATCGTAGTCGAGTTCATCATCCTCCGACGTATCGAAGCCTACCTTCGAGGATGAGGTGATGTCGCGCGCCCCGACGTTGGAGGTCATGATGACGACGGCGTTCTTGAAGTCGATGACCCGCCCGTAGTTGTCCGTCAATCGACCCTCGTCGAGAACCTGCAGGAGGATGTTGAACACGTCCGGGTGTGCCTTCTCGATCTCGTCGAGGAGAACCACGCTGTACGGTCTTCGCCTGACGGCCTTGGTGAGCGTGCCGCTGTCCTCGTAGCCGACGTAGCCTGGAGGTGCCCCGATCAAGCGGCTGACCGAGAACTTCTCCATGTACTCGGACATATCCACCCGGATCAGAGCATGGTCGTCGGCGAAGAGAAAGCGGGCCAGTGCTCGTGCGAGCTCGGTTTTTCCGACCCCGGTCGGGCCGGAGAAGATGAAGCTCCCGATCGGGCGGTCCGGGTCCTTGAGGCCGGCGCGGCTTCGCCTGATCGCCCGGCTGATCGCCTCGATCGCCTCATCCTGGCCGACGACGGTCTCATGGAGCTCGTCCTCCATGCGCAGCAGGCGCTCTGTCTCGGCCTCCTGAAGCCGGGTGACCGGGATCCCCGTCCAGCGGGAGACGATGAACGAGATGTTGTCTTCGTTGACCACCGGACGGTGCTCACGGCGCTTCCGCTCCCACTCCTCCCTCTCACGCTTGATGTCCTCCTGGATCTCCTTCTCTCGATCCCTGAGGTACGCGGCGCGCTCGAAGTCCTGGTCTCGGATCGCCTCTTCCTTCCAGCCCGACAGCTCATCCAGCTGCGCCTGGAGCTCCTGCACCTCCGGGGGAGGCACCTGGGCGCCCAGACGGGCCCGGGCACCGGCTTCGTCCAAGACATCGATGGCCTTGTCGGGAAGGAAGCGGTCCGCGATGTATCGATCGGAGAGCTTCGAGGCCGCCTCGAGCGATTCGTCGGGGAAGATGACACGGTGGTGATCCTCGTAATGCTTTCTCAGCCCCTTGAGGATCTCGATCGTCTCGTCCAACGACGGCGCCTCGACGATCACGGTCTGGAACCGCCTCTCCAGCGCGCCGTCCTTCTCGATGTACTTCCGGTACTCGTTGAGCGTGGACGCTCCCACGCACTGGAGCTCGCCGCGCGCGAGTGCCGGCTTCAGCATGTTGGAGGCGTCGATCGCCCCCTCCGCCGCGCCGGCGCCGACGAGCGTGTGCAGCTCGTCGATGAAGAGGATTACGCCCTGGTTCGTGGAGATCTCGTTTACGATCGCCTTGAGGCGCTCCTCGAACTGGCCTCTATACTTCGTGCCGGCAATGACCGCGGCCATGTCCAGCGCCAGGACGCGGTGCTCGCTGAGGCTGTCGGGCACCTCGCCGCGGATGATTCGTTGCGCCAGCCCCTCCACGATCGCCGTCTTGCCGACGCCCGGCTCGCCGATGAGCACGGGATTGTTCTTTTTTCGTCGGGAGAGGACCTCCATGACGCGCTCGATCTCTTCCTCGCGCCCTATCGTCGGGTCCAGTTCACCCTCACCGGCCAGTTGCGTGAGATCCCGGCAAAAATGATCGAGCGCCGGAGTCTTGGACTTCTTCTCCCCCTTGGGAGCGCCACCCGAGGATGATGGAGCGGAACTGGGCATCTCGGTGCCCAGAAGCTTGAGCGTCTCGGTGCGCGCCTCGTCGAGCGAGATGCCCAGCTCGCCGAGCACTTTGGCCGCCAAGCCCTTCTCTTCACGAAGGAGGCCGAGCAGCAGATGCTCGGTGCCGACGTAGCTGTGGTTCAGATCCCTCGCCTCGGCCATACCGTACTCGAGCACCTTCTTGGCTCTGGACGTATACGGCAGCTCGGGGATGTTAGAGGCCGACTTCCCACGGCGGACGTTCTCCTCCACGAGACGGTGGAGCTCATCCAGGTCGGCCGCGAGGTTGCTGAGCACGGCCGCGGCGACACCCTCACCTTCGCGAATGAGACCGAGAAGGATGTGCTCCGTGCCCACATAGTCGTGCTGCAGCCGGATCGCCTCTTCGCGGGCCAGCGCGAGTACCTTCCGGACTCGATCCGTGAAGTTGTAGTTCATGCCGAGTTGTCCGCTTCCGGGCGTGGTTCAGAGGGAGAAGATGTGGCCTCGTCCTCTGCCGAGAGGCGCTCTCGAACTAACGAGGCTCGGAAGACATCGGCGTCGCCCTCATCCAGCGTCCGTCCCGCCCTCCGCTCAAGGTGCGCCGACTGCGCGAAGATCATAATCTCGTTCAGCGTCCTTACCCGAGGTGTTCTGAGAAGTTTCAGAGTGAGGCCCAAACGCA